>JBNLFC010000276.1:0-5452 GCA_050305335.1 Leptospirales bacterium | reverse complement strand
GCAAAAGCACCAAAAGGCAGTGATTTAAATTTTGATTTTTTAAGTAACGAGCTTCAGTTTTCCGGCGGCAATATCAAAAGTGTGGCACTCAATGCTGCATTTTTTGCAGCCGAAGAAGGATCGGAGATCTGCATGCGTCATGTAATGCGCTCTGTGCGCAGGGAATACCAGAAAACGGGTAAACCCTTTGGTAAAGAAGATATGAAGAAGTATTACGATATGGCTATGGATCCGGTGGCTCATTAAAGCGTAGCGTCATCTGCCATCGCATAGCAGGGAGAATATTAAATGGTACCTGGAACTGTATTGAAGGATATTTACACATCGTTGAGTGCTCTATTGCAGGCCAATGTATCTGAGTTGTCGGCTTCGGGATCTATTACCTCCCAATCGCCAGCTCAGATCAACGCAGGACCCGGTGTGATTCTTTCAATTTTTCCTTATCAGATTCATCATAATCCCTTTATGGCCAATGAGCAGCCTGTTCGGGTGGCGTTCGATACTATGCATCCCGCTCCTCTTGTTCTGGATACATATTATGCCTTTACGCCTTTTTCTACAACCGAATACGCGGAATTGACAGTAATGGAAAAGATTATGGGAACTTTCTATGACCATTCCATGCTACAGGGGAGCGATCTAAAGGGCAATCTCATGGAAAATGGTAATGATGTGTTGCGGGTCATTCCTGTAGAGATGAATACTGACGAAATAAACAAGCTATGGAGTCTTTTTTCTAAGCCATACAAGCAATTTGTCAGTTACATGGTTACACCCGTTAAGATTCCTTCTCTAGAGAGCAGCACCTTCAAGCGAGTGGTGCAGAAGGATATTGAGTTTTCATATATCGAAGGATAGGTAGTGGCGCCCGGTCGTGAAAATAACTTAGAATTCAAAGAGATTCTGATTTTATAATGAAACAGGGGATAGACGGAAATGAATATTAGATTTCTTGAAAAAGATACAAAACGTGTTTCACTGGCCTTTCGACTGACGGATTCATTCAATAGCTCAGCGGTGATTACCTCTGGAGTGGAGGTCTATCTGGAGGGAGTTGTTCAAAGGCCGCTGCATACCTGGGAGGGTTACATTATATATATGGATTTGCCCGAGGGTGAATACAACGTAGTTGCTTCAGGAAAATACTATGATTTTTTCGATCCTCTTGCTATCGACACATCGACTTACAATCCCCTTGCGGGTGTAATAGCGATTTCAATGCGGCCCAAAGTGGACTATCCATTTCCCGATACTGCAACTCTCTTAAGGGGTATTGTGAAGGATCAGGCCGGGAATCCCGTTTCTGGAGCACGAGTGGAGATGGCCGATGAGAGTGATTATGCCATTACCGATTCCCTCGGTCGTTTCGTATTCTATTTTGAGCCTGAGAACCCCACCATGGATATTGCTTTGATTGTATCGGCTCAAGGCTACCAGGCGGAGACGCTGAGCACCACCGTCGTTCAAGGCGATACTGTTTTTCTGAATACTACCATTGTTGCTCTTTCTGCACCCAATCTGGCACTGATTTCAGGATTTGTACAAAACACCACCGGAGCTCCTGTTACACAGGCTCGTGTGCAAATAGATGGTTCAGATATATCTACACTTACCGATGCTCATGGCAATTGCATTCTGGCAAAGAGTCTTTCTTCTTCCAGTGAAAGTTTAACAATTCGAATCAATCAGGATGGATACCAGGAGAAAGTGGTCACTCATAATGCACTGGCAGGTCAGACAACAAATTTTACCGCAACCATGAATCTACAGATATTACCTCAAACATGTACGCTGGTGGTCTTTGCGGAAGAGTGGCACCATCATAAACTCGGTGATGTGCTGGTGGAAGTGGCAGAAAAATATCGTTCAGGCTATACGAACTCTTCTCATGGTAGCGTTACTTTTTACGAAAATTCCATCCTGGAGGGGGGAGAGTCTGTAACTCTGCGTCTGAGTAAACCCGGCTATGTTACTCGTGTGGAAACTGTCACACTCTATGGCGGGCATCAAACGTGGGTAACCTATAACATGACGTCATCCTGAAGTTTACAGGTAGTTGTAAGAACAGGGAATGGTTAAGAGTTGAGAATGGAGAATAAAAGGGATTAAGGGAGGATTGAAATGCCTGCATATTTATCACCAGGTGTTTATGTGGAAGAGGTTGCCTCCGGCATACAGCCGATGGAGGGAGTCGGAACATCCACGGGAGCGTTTGTAGGTCTTGCTGAAAAAGGCGAAATCGACACGCCAGTTTTGATTACAAACTTCACACAGTTTGTAAATGAGTTCGGTGGGTTTATGCCCAATGGATATCTGGCATATGCCGTATATTCATTTTTTGCAGAGGGTGGAAGTCGCTGCTATGTGGTGAGAGTTGCTTCGGCTGATGCTGTAGCTGCCAGGCAGCTCATTGTGGACAACTCCTTAATGGAGCTTGTTGACGTGACTGCACGTTCAGTAGGTGCCTGGGGCAACCGGATTGGCTATAGAGTTACCGATGCTTCCAATGGAGATGCGTCTCTCTTTAAACTTACTATCACCTATCATGAACCAGACATCGCTGTCTCGGGGGACCAGTATCCTACCGTTACCAATGTAGTGGAAGAGTTCGATAATCTGTCTCTTGACAAAATCGAAACGAAAGTGAACGGAGTTTCCTCGTTTGTAACAGTGGCACTGAGATCTGGTGCTACCGGGCGTCCTGAAAATACACCGGCAGAATTTATGATGACGGGTGGTTCCGATGGAACACAGCCTGCCAATTTCATTGGCGATCCGATTGTGAGAGGAGGACTTTACTCATTTGATGTTGTGGATGACATTAATATTGTGGCTATTCCAGATATCGCCGGAAACAGAAGTAGTATTCTTCAGGCTATGAATTACTGTGACCTGAGACAGGACTGCTTTTTTCTGGCGGATCCGGCTCTGGGAATTACTCCACAGGAAGTTGCCACATTTAAAGAGGGAACAAGCGGTGAACAGGCGTTCAACTCTGCCAGCGCTGCACTTTATTACCCCTGGGTACTCATCAGTGACCCTCTGACAAAACTTACAAAAGCAATTCCTCCATCGGGAGTTGTTGCGGGAACATTTTCTGCCACAGATTCCCTGCGCGGTGTGCACAAAGCTCCGGCAGGCACCAGTGATGGATATCTGAACTCCGTTGTGGGTATTGAACGACCGGTTACCAAAGGTGAGCAAGATACGTTGAACCCTATGGGAATTAACGTCATTCGTTCTTTTCCCGGTAGTGGAATTGCTATCTGGGGTGCAAGAACACTCTCCTCTATCGCCGAATGGAGATATGTAAACGTTCGACGATTGATGATGTACATCAAGGAATCTCTGGATCAGGGCACTCAGTTTGTGGTTTTCGAGCCCAATAGTCCAGTTCTCTGGGGACAGGTCCGACGTACCATTAGCTCGTTTTTAACCCGCGTCTGGCGAGATGGAGCTCTATTTGGTTCACGACCGGAAGAAGCATTCTTTGTCAAGGTAGACGAGGAGAATAACCCGGCGGAAGTTCGCGATGCAGGTCAGTTGGTTGTAGAAGTGGGTGTGGCGCCTGTCAAACCTGCTGAGTTCGTAATCATTCGAATCAGTCAACAGACTCAGTCGTCGAATTAATTTGAGATTCACATTGAAAAGGAGTATATTCTATGTCTACAGGTGTTAGAACCGATCCCTATCGGAATTATCGCTTCAGGGTGGAAATTGATGGCGTTCAGACAGCATCTTTTTCGGATGCTACCATCCCCGCCAGCAATACAGCACCCATCGATTACAGGGAAGGGACCGATGCAACTCATGTGAGAAAGCTTTCCGGATTGAACAACTTCGGGAATCTTACTCTGAAAAAGGGCATCACATCTTCCATGGAGCTGCATAACTGGCATAAGACTGTAATGCAAAATGGTGCGGTTGCTGCTCGCAAAAACATTTCCCTGATTCTTATCGACGAACAGGGAAATGACAAGGCGCGCTGGGATATTGTGGAGGCATGGCCTATCAAGTACGAGGCCGCCGGTTTCAGTGCCAAAGGAAATGACGTTCTCGTGGAAACCATCGAGATTGTAAACGAAGGAATTGCCCGGGTAGCTTGATGAGAGTCAGCCTGCGGCAATGAAGAATGAAAACTCGAAACAGGAAAGATAGATGAATATGTTGCAGACAGAGTATGAGTTCGAATTGCCGAAAGGCTACGTAGACCCCGAGTCTGGAGTATTGCAAAAAAAAGGTATGATGCGTCTGGCGACAGCTGCTGACGAGATTCTACCTATGAGGGATCCCAGGGTTCAGCAAAATCCCGGTTATCTGAGTGTAATACTCCTCTCTCGCGTGGTAACGCGTCTGGGAAATTTAGAAAACATTTCTTCCAGAATTATTGAATCTCTCTTTGCCGCCGATTTTACATATCTGCAGGAAATGTACAATCGGATCAACGGTGGAGAGGGGTCCACTGTGGAGACAGAGTGTCCCCGGTGCAGTCATAAGTTCCCCATGGAGGTGAACTCCCCGGGGGGGGTATAAGAGGCTATCCCCATGATCGATTATACGAGGAGATAGCCTTTCTTGCCTACTATCTGCACTGGGACTATCCGGTGTTGATGAATCTTGAGCACCCGGAGCGTTTGCAATGGGTGCGTCAGGTTAATGAAATTCATAAAAAAATTGGAGAGGATGATGGTGAAAAGTCCATCGAAGCTCTCTTATAAAATAAAAGATGATCCGCGGGTTTTCGCCCCGCTTTGCGCCTGGATAAAAATCGGAAATTTAACCAAACATAGGGATTGGCAGGAGAAGATTTCATGGCAAGTATAATATCATTCGGAGTCGGGGCCGGGCTGAACTATGCGAAGAAAAAGGTGGGATTCCGGACAGATCCCTATACACCTTTCAATTTTCAGGTGGAAGTGGATGGGATTATAGTAGGCGGGTTTACTGAAATATCCGGACTTTCCATGACTACCAACGTGGAAAAATTGGATGTAGGCGGACAGAATAATGGTGTCATTACTCATATCAAGTCCACCACCTATTCCGATCTGATTCTCAGTCGAGGAATGAGCGATGCTGATATGTTTTACGGATGGTATATGGAAGTTGTGTCTGGAAAAGCGATCAGAAAGAATATGACCATATTTCTTCTGGACAACTATGGTGCACCTATTACCTGGTGGGATATCAGTAACGCTATACCCATTGGCTGGGATGGGCCTGCGTTGAGTGCCTCCGGAACCGGTACTACTGTGGCGACTGAAAAGATAACAATCGCCTATGAAAAGTTTGAACGACCGGGTCTTGCAAGGGTATTATCCGGGGCAAGAACGATAGCAGGTGGCGTTGCAGGGTTGTTCTAAAGATTGAGCTTGAACTTATGAATCATTCGGTTATACAAATAAAAAGTGCTGCAAAGCGACCGGGCGGAAAAGCGAAGGATGAGCGATTC
>JBNLFC010000274.1:0-5477 GCA_050305335.1 Leptospirales bacterium | reverse complement strand
ATCCTCTTTTTACCAACAGTCATGGGAAAGAGGTGGCCGATCGGTCAGGCGTGTCACTTTTTCGCACAGGTTTTCCCATCACCGATCGCTATGGTGCTATGAATCAACTGCAGGTGGGATACAGGGGAAGCGAAAGGATCTTAGTCGAGATGGCCAATATGATCCTGGAGCGAGAGGGTAGCCATTGATCCACTGGCATTGTGTATATAAAAGGAAAGTATAGATCAGGATTTCAATACCGGAAGAACAGGGAGGAAAAGAAAATGAGAGTACAGGAACAACTTGCAACCATAGATATCCGGCAACGGGTAGAAAATCATCCCTGTTTCGATCGGGGTGCCAGTAAACAGTTTGGAAGAATGCATCTTCCTGTGGCACCGAAGTGTAATATTTCGTGTAACTATTGTAACAGGAAGTATGACTGCTCCAATGAGTGTCGCCCCGGTGTTACTTCAAAAGTGCTTTCACCGGAAGAGGCCTTTGCGGTTTTTGAAGAGGCCTTTGCTCAAAAGCCTGAATTAACCACTGTAGGAATAGCCGGGCCCGGAGACAGTCTGGCCAATCCTGATCAGACTTTCGCGCTTCTGGAGAAAATTCACTCGAAGTATCCGCAGATTAACCTCTGTATATCGACCAATGGTTTGATGCTGGGCCGTTTCGCAAAGGAACTGCTGGATGTAAATGCGAAGTTCATTACCATGACCGTGAATGCCGTCACCGCAGATACCGCGGCGAAAGTTTACAGGAGCGTCCGGTATGATGGCCAGACATTTCGAGGTTATGATGCGGCCTCTCTACTTCTGGAAAAGCAACGCGAAGGTCTGGAGAAATTGCGGGGCACCGATGGGGTAGTCAAGATCAACACTGTGTATATCCCGGAAGTGAATCCTTCGGAGATTCCTGCCATATCAGAGATGGGTCGAGAAAATGGTGTTTACCTGATGAATGTGACTCCATTGATTCCGGTGGCCGGAAGCCAGATGGAGTTCTTTCGCACACCTTCTGATCTGGAGATTCAGGGAACTCGTTCCATGATTTCGAAAAATGTAACCATTATGGACCATTGCCAGCAGTGTCGCAGCGATGCTTGCGGGCTTTTGACTGATAAGAAAGGTAGCGTCCATGATATTCAAGAATCGATCCAGGCACTGAAGGCAGGCTGTGGAAGCAGTGAATCTAAGATAAAACCCGGTGAGATGATGTGTATTTGACGACCAGTCCTGATCAGGACTCATCTCAAAAGGGTGAGTCCTTAATTTCCATAGTGAATTTTAAATTCATGCATTTATAAATATTGAAAATAGATTGACAGACTTGCTTAATTGGCCAGGGTGGATGGGCAAAAAAAGCCCGGTTATTTACAGAAATGTATTTCTACGGAGAAGCCCTGTAAGCCTATGTTTCCCGTTTTTCTGAATTTTCCTTCATTCGTGCAAAATACACGTCGTAACTCCTATCGATATATGAGCGAATCTTCTTTCCGGGGCAAAAATGAAAAGGGGAGCTGAGTCTGTAGAGAGGGAGATCATTGAATCCATCTATTCCTCTCTCTACGGGGATGGTAGCTTTCTCGATACTCTTCGCAAGATTCAGCACTATATGCACGCGGATCGTGCGGTGATCCGTTCGGTTAATCTGCACAGTAACAAGGTCCTCTCCTCGCTGGCCACTTCAGGTTCCGACTCTGCCTACGAACAGGCTTTTCAGGAAAGATCTTTTCTCTTGATTCAGGAAGAGCAGGCACTGGTAGAAAAATATGCCGGTAAAGAAGGAATGGTCCAGTATGCCGCCATTCCGAAATTCTTTGAGACGACAGAGAATGGGGACTTTATGCGTAGCCAGCGGGTGGGTAATGTCGCGGGCGGATATTTCCATTCTTCTTCAGGTTTAGAAAGCCGAATAGGACTCTATCGGTACGGCAAACCTGTGGTCTACGGGGAAAAAGAGATGAAACGTCTGGAAGTATTGTTTCCTCATCTCCGTACCTCTTTCCATACATTATCTCATTTGCAATCTATAACGGGGCAGGTAAATGCCGCGCAAGTTGCGCTGGATCAACTTCCCATCGGTATCATTCTGCTCAACGCAAATCTGGAACTGGTATATATGAATCGCATCTCGGAGGCGATGCTCATTGAAAAAAGTGGCCTGTATCTGAAAGATTTCCGAATTCATGCATCTGTAAAAGTCGAAGAGGATCGACTACAATATTTGATGGCCGCTGCCGCAGCAACAGCCAGGGGGGTGCATACCAGAGCAGGCGAATCGCTGATCATCCATTCTATCCGGGATCAATCGAGGACGCGAGAAAATGAGCAACGACCGGGAGAATTACAACTTCTGGTGTGCCCTGTTTTTCCGAATAGTTCCGGAGAGAACCCCAATATGGATTGGAGTTCCCTGCTGGATGGATACGGTAATCGGAAACCTTCCGTGCTATTGATGATATTTGCTACCGACAGGGAGCTTTCGCAGAGCGCCACAGAGCTGCTGCAGGCTCTTTATGATCTAACTTCTACTGAAGCGTCCCTCGCAATGGCACTGGCCGCCGGTCGGACGCCAGAGGAATATGCGGCATTCTACGGGATTACTTCGCATACACCACGTCAGCAGTTGAAGAGCATTTTCAGGAAAATGGGAGTGCATCGACAGGTTGAATTAGTGAAATTGGTTCTTGCGGGTCCGGCCGGCTGGATTTTATGACTGCATAACAGTGGACGCAAAGTTCACAAGGATGTCGACGCACAGCTCAGGGTTTTCCAGAGGGGGAGAGTGACCCACGTCTGGCAGATACTGTGTTGTGACACCTGGCCGCCAGAGTGATTCAAGCTTTTTGAGGTAGTCTCCATTGATCAGGGCATCGTCTTCTCCATGCAACAGCAGGATGGGCACGCTGGAATTCTGAATCGTCTGAATCTCGTCTATGAGTAGATTCTGAGTGACAGTCTGTGCAAGTCCGGATCGTGCGTCTGGATCTGTTTTCCTGTACTCATCTATAATGTAATTTTTCCGTTCCATCGCGGCTGCAGATGCCGGATGAAACATACTCTGTGCAAGGCCAGATAGTACGCTCTCATCGGCGTCTGGCTGGAACATAACCTGGCCATAGGGATTTGGAAGAAAGGCCGATGCAAGATCATCAAAATTTCTGAAAGGTGGAGTTCCGTGGAGAATCGCTCCCCTGGCTGACTGCAATCGGTGGAGGGCCTCCAGCAGAATATGACCACCGAGGCTCCAGCCCCAGTAGAAATCGGGCTGAACGCCAAGAACGTCTATAGCTTCCAGCAAGAACTTCGCATACCCGGGTAGAGAATAAGTGGATGGATCCATTGCCCTATCGCTCAGGCCGTGGCCCGGTAGATCGATCGCTAACAGGCGAAATTCGCCTCTCGCCCGGGAGTTGAGGAGCGGTTCAAAGGAGGAACTAGAAACGGAATTGCCATGGATGAGAAGAAGAACCGGATTGTCAGTAGATCCGCTCTCCCTGTATCCAAAACTGATACCACAGGCCACAGCTTTTTCATACTTGATTGGGTTCAACAAATCAGGATCTCTCCTTGCATACGCCGGTGAAAAAAAATTACCCATTCAGGGAATTCCATGAAAGCCAGGAAGGTGATAAAATTGTCCAACATTTTTTATTCATCAAGTAGTAGGTGGCTACGCAGAAGTAACCAGGAGGATTACGAATGAAACAGAGCGCATTTGCTGGTTCTTAATTTAGATTTAAAAAGCGAACATAAATATTTAAATACTATAACTATTTTGATGGCAATTTTATTCTATGAACCATCCGGGATTCTTAGACATAAGAGAGAATGGGATAATAGCGTAATGGTAATCGTCGGATCTGTGGGGGAAATCAGGTGAAACGTCTGGAAGCGTTGTTTCCTTATCTCAGTGCCTCTCCACGGAATCTATCCTATTTGAAATCGGTAATGGGGCAAGCCTATGCAGTGCAGTTTCTGCTGGATCAGCTTCCCAATGGTTTTATTTTGCTCAACTCAAATCTTGAAGTGATCTACATGAATCGCATATCCCGGGAAAGACTGGTGAAAAAAAGCGGACTCTACCTGAAAGAATTCCGGATTCATGCATCGCTAAAATCTGAAGAGGAGCAATGGCAACGTGCAATTGTCAATGCTGTCGCCGCGTCCACAGCCTCAAACGAAACCCAGAACAATGCCGGGGAAATATTGCTCATTCATTCTGCGCGGGAAAAAGAGAAAAGGGGGAAAGATGAGGAGCGATCCCGTGAGTTGCAGATTCTGATCCGTCCTGTTTTTATAGATAGCTCCGGGCTAAACTCCGACGGAGATTGGACTTCCTTGATGGATGGAAACCATAATCATTTCCCTGTGGTTCAAGTGATGATCTTTGATACCAGTAGAGAGGTCTCAAACAATGCTACAGCGCTTCTGCAAGCTCTCTACAATCTAACTTCTGCGGAAGCATCCCTTGCTATGGCACTGGCAGAAGGGCGGACGCCGGAAGAGTATGCGGCATTTTATGGGATTACCCCCCACACCCCACGCCAGCAGTTGAAAAGTATATACAAAAAAATGGGAGTCCATCGGCAGGTAGATGTGGTCAGGCTTCTTCTTTCGGGCCCGGTAGGCTGGACTCTCTAGTTGTTTGCCCATTGGCAAAAACTTTGAAGAGACACCTGCGGTAAAAAAATTACCCATTCAGGTAATTGAATGAAAGCCGGGTAAGTGATAAGCTTCTGTAACATTCGATATGCACTTAGAACCCTGAGATGAATACTAAGTTGCGTGTCATTGCTGGAAGTCTTCAGGAGGGGCACCGATGGGTCGAAGTAATTCAGTAATTTGTAATCAATTTTTAAATAATAAACGTAAATATCTGCATAGCTTACTGGTTTTGATGGCAATTTCCATTCTTTCATTTTCGTGTAAATCAGGCTCGAGCGATGTTCCGTACTGGCTTCTGGGTCTTCTGGGAGGTGGGAGTTCAGGAGGTGGGGACACCACGGCGCCGACGGTGAGCTACGCGAGTTCACCGTATACCATAGAGGAAAATGATCAGGCTAATGTAACAGCTACACTGGGTGGGAGCGCGCTCACCAGTTGCACAGCTTCCCCCGCACTGCCTGCGGGGCTCTCTATCAATAATACAAATTGTGGCCTTACAGGGACTCCCACAACAACAAGTCCCGCCGCGGATTATACCATTACAGCATCCAATAGCGCCGGTAGCGCAACCGCTGCTGTCAACATTGCGGTGGTGGCTGACTCCACCGCTCCGACCGTAAGCTCCAGTACACCCGACAACGCTGTCACAGCCGTTGCTCCCAACCAGGGAACAATCACCGTCGCCTTTGACGACCAGATGAATACCTCGCTCACGCCGACACTGACCACCGAGGCCTGGAACGGCTCGGCTTATGTAAGCGTGCCCAATACTGGAACGACCTTCACCTGGAGCAGCGATGGAAAAACCCTCACTATCAACAT
>JBNLFC010000273.1:0-5492 GCA_050305335.1 Leptospirales bacterium | reverse complement strand
GTGTCTATATTAGTTTACTGCTATGGAAGATATCAATGTATTGATTTTTGGATCCACAGGAATGGTTGGAAAGGGAGTTTTGCTGGAATGTCTCGAGGATGAAAATGTGGCAAGGATTTTCATCGTGAACCGCTACTCTTCAGGGGTTCACAGCGGAAAGGTGAAGGAGTTTGTTTGTAAAGATCTATTTCAAATAGCCTCGTTGAATGAGGATTTCAAAGATAGCGTAAAAAGGACCAATGCCTGTTTTTTCTCGGTGGGTGTCTCCTCCGCAGGCATGACTGAAGAGAAATATACTCACCTGACTTATGATCTTACAGTTGTTGTTGCAGAATATTTAAAATCTATTAATAGTAACATGGCATTCTTCTATGTGTCCGGAGCAGGTACCGACTCTTCGGAAAAAGGAAGGATAATGTGGGCACGGGTAAAGGGCAAAACCGAAAACGCTCTTTTGAGTATGGGATTTCTGGATGCCTATATGTTTCGTCCGGGTTTTATCCAGCCAATGAAAGGAGTAAAATCAAAAACAGCTCTTTACCAGGTATTCTATGTTATTTTCAGGCCACTCTATTTTTTGCTTAGAAATTTAAAATCTTCTGTTACCAGCTCTCCTGAAGTGGGAAGAGCAATGCTTCGACTTGTCCAGGAAGGCTACGATAAAAAAATAGTGGAAACTGTAGATATCAATCAACTGGCCAGCCGGTAGGAGCGTTTATTTCCCGGGCATATTTGAAATATGCATAGACTGAATGAGAGGAGATCCAACAGCATAATTTATGACTATATTCAAAATCATACTGACTAACGGATATATTCCCCTTCTCCCGATCCTGGGTTGGAATCTCTTATTCACCTCCTGGCTGCCAGATGCGTATCATCCAGAAAACTTCAATAGCAATATTCCTCTATGGCTTCTTACAGGAGAAAATGGATTCCGAGCAATCATATTTACTCTGCCATTGTTAATGAAGACTAATGTACATACTGCCCGGGGAAAAAGGGTTTACTGATTTACCTATCCGGTAGCTTTCTTTACTATCTATCATGGCTTATGCTGATTCATATGCCCGACTCTCTCTGGAGCCAGAGCATTGTCGGGTTTGCTGCTCCGGCATATACACCCGTCCTGTGGTTGGTCGGGATCAGCTGGATGGCAGACTCCTATTATTTTGAAAGGTTTTCCAGAATTACATATTCAAAGTGGCACTATGTCATACCATCTATTGGCTTTTCAATTTTTCATATTACGCACTCGGTCTTTGTATACATTCGTTGAATGATGCAGATATTCCGTGGGTGTCTGACCGAATATCGAACGAAAATCATTGATGAAGTGGGCCTGATCGAAGTATCCCGCATTGAGTGCCAGCTGAACCCAGTCAATGCTCTGGTTGGCCGCAAGCGTCCTGGCAATCTCCTGTAGTCGTTCTCGTTGGATGACCCATTTGGGAGAGACGCCTACATAATTGTAAAAGAGCCGCTGGAGAGATCGTCTGCTGACGTGTGAAGAGGTTTGTGACAACGCCGAATATCCTGGTATTTTGCTTTTCAAAGACCAGGTGTACAGCTGGATACGAGAGAATCTGCTGTTCGTAGATTTTGCCTTCGGGTAGCTGCCATTTGACAATCCAGTAGTGTTCGATGAAAACGGCCAGATTCTTTCCGGGTTGGAAGCGGTAAACATTGAAATATTTTTGCCCCTCATCGGAATGCAAAATGGCTCTCTGATCTCTGAATTCTGCCATTTTTTTAACCCGCTTTTGTTTTAGTTCCTTTTCTGGCGCGTTTTTCCAATACAAGAAAGCGATTTTGCCGCCATACTGATGCTATGAAAACAGTATCCAGAAATAAAAAACAGCACGAAAAGAATACCACTTCCCATTCTGCTTCTACTGATTTCGCGGTAAAAAGCTGGAGTGAGTCTACCTGGGAGGGTTTAAACAACCGGGAGGCAGAGGGGCCCAGACGAACCCATGCGGAAGTTGTCTATGCATATAAGGGTGATGTGGAGGGAGAGTCTACGGTGCATTATCTGATGAACTACAACGATGAAAAAAGCGGTCAGTTTGTAGGCCTTGAATATTTTCAGGGCAAAGTCCATGGAAGGGAAGGAAGTTTTGTTATGCGTCACATCGGGATATTTCGGGAGGAGGAGGTGGAAGCCCGAATCACCATCCAGTCGGGGTCTGCGTCTGGTGAATTGAAGGGCATAGAGGGAGGTGCTGAGGCGCGAATCATCGGGCATATGGAGAGTTATCCGATGACTCTGGAATATCGGCTACCTGTGTAGTCTCCAGGGGCTCACGTCGTTTTTCATTGGAGATTGGAGAAAGACGTGGTCCACCTCTGGTGGATTATTATTGTATTTTGATAGACCGTTTCGTATCGGGTTCTCCAGCCTGCGCCCGGAAATTTATTATGGAAAGAAGTTATTTTATAGTGTTTTTTGGTGCCATAATGCAGAAAGAATTGGATAAGTAGGCCCTGCAGTTAGCTGATCATGGACTTTGTATTGAGTGGTCGGACACGGAAAGTCCTATTAAGTTGCAATAGGGGAGAAATCCATTATGAAGAAAATTGTACCACACCTCTGGTTTGATAAAGAGGCAAAAGAAGCAGTCCAGTTTTACTGTTCGCTATTTCCAGATTCAAAGATCACCCATAGTTCAGTCATTCATGATGTTCCCTCGCCAACCGGTGACTCTGATATAATCTCCTTTGAACTGGCCAATCACTCTTTCATGGCTATCAATGCGGGTCCCATTTTCCAGTTCAATCCCTCTATATCTTTTATTCTCAATTTTGATCCTTCCACTGATGAGAACGCCAGAGCAAATCTGGATGCCACATGGCAAAAGCTTGCAGAGGGAGGCAATCCACTTATGCCTCTGGATAAATACCCTTTTAGCGAACGTTATGGCTGGATTCAGGATCGATACGGCCTCTCCTGGCAACTGATCCTCTCTAATCCCGGAGGAGAAGAGCGGCCGTTCATTGTACCTTCGCTACTGTTCGTGAATGAGGTGTGTGGCAAAGCGGAGGAGGCGATGGAGTATTATATTTCCATCTTTGAAGGAGCAAAGCCAGGGATGACAGCGCGCTATGGCAAGGGCATGGAGCCCGATCAGGAAGGCTCCCTTATGTTCGCCGACTTTCAGATCATGAATACCTGGTTTGCTGCCATGGATAGCGCCAGAGAGCATCACTTCCATTTCAACGAAGCCATCTCGCTTTTAATTCCATGCGAATCTCAGAAGGAGATCGACTACTACTGGGAAAAACTTTCTGCTGTTCCTGAGGCGGAGCAGTGTGGCTGGCTCAAAGATCGCTATGGTATTTCGTGGCAGATATGGCCTACAATTATGGGTGAAATGATGGAAAAAGGGACACCGGAACAAATCGCGCGCGTCACGCAGGCGTTTCTCCCCATGAAGAAGTTTGATATTGCGGCTCTTGAGCGAGCTTATGCAATGCAGTAGCAGAGTTGCCGAATACCTACCTGGAAACGCTACTCCTGAAAAAGGGCCAACTCCTTAAGGCGGGTAAATACTCGCCCATGGAATCGTGGTCGTTCCGCTCTGCCGTTGCACAAGAATATCGGTTCCACTGACAGTTACGCTGGTGATGTAGCGCCCTGTAAAATACCAGGTGTTTACCAGGTTCCCTGCAGAATCATAAGCTCCAACACCAAACTGAGTCAAGTTCTGGTAGTTGGGATCAAAAATTACATATGTATATCCACCCGCATGCCAACCAGCTTTGGTTCCTGTCCAGTAGTTGGGCACCAGTGCGCTGGGGGGAGTGACGGGGTTGGGCCCCGGAGGTGTAGTGGATCCGTACACAATTGCCGGCATTCCACCGGCACTCAGTGTTCCCCCTGGAGCATACGAGGAGGCATTGCTTGAGATTGTTCCTCCAGCATATTGGGCTATTATGTAATAATAGTATGTGGTACTGTAGGCCAATCCAGAATCGGTGAACGATGTGCCTGTGCCCGCATATATGCCTGTACCACCGGAATTCTGTGGCGAGGTGGATCGATATAGGCGATAAGAAGAAGCACCGGGCATTGCATTCCATGAAATGGGTAAAGATGTTCCTGAAGGAAGCCCTATCACCAGACCCGTTGGAGATGGTGCATAGGTGTAGGTGGATGCACTGGTTCCACTGGTTAGATAGTTAGGCGACGCTGCGATTGCTTTAATGGTCATCTGGCTTCCGATTACAGTAGAGGTGGCAACCGGTCCTGAGTAAACCGTGCTACTGGATGTGGGGGTAGATCCATCCGTTGTGTAGTAGATCGTTGCCCCTGCTGGCAGAGTGCTGATGCTCACGCTCTGTACTGAGTCAAATGTTCCGCCAGGTGGATTGAACGATGGTGTGGCCACTGTACCAGAAATAGTGGCGGTAAAAGTTGCAGTAGCGGAGCCATCCATGTAAGGCGATGTGGCGCAGGAAACTGCCTTAAAGGTGGTTGTGGAGACTACGGCAATTGGCCCGGTGTATTTGGTTGACGATGCAGCACAAAATCCTCCCGGGCTATATGCGCTTCCACCGCTGGATGAAGCACATGCCGGGACACCACCATCAGTGCGGTAGCATATAATATCACCTGAGGCTCCCAGACTCATGGTGACTGTATTCACATAAGGGGTCAGTGCCATGGAAGGCGCCACGGCAGCCGGGATGCTGGAACAGGTTATGTTTTCCGTAGTCACGGAAGATGAGATTGTTCCCGAGATATTTGCGGTGCCCGATGAATCAAACGTGCATACATAGGCTGTGTTGTATGGATTGCTGGTGATAGAAAGGGTATAATTTTGTCCTATGGCTGTCCCGAAGCTAAAGGAATCTCCAGGGGTGACTGTGAGATTATAAGATGTAGAAGTGCCATTGTCTGTGTACTGAAGCTGCAGTCCTTCCGATGGAATGCTATATCCGGCGATTGCTCCTGTAATGCGATTGGTGGAGCAATTCACAGTCTTGAGTGTTACGCTATTTGTAATAGATCCTCCTGCATAGTTGTAGGCGATGGATCCATCGTCAAAAGAGCAATACTGGTTCGGTCCTGTGGGTTGGGCGGTTATTGAGACAGTTGTTATGGAATCTCCATAATTGAGATCCGAGGCCACAACATACTGGGTGGCGCCCGGATTTAAGGTAACATTTTTTGTAAACGATCCTCCGCCGTTCAGTGTTCCCTGTATCTCAATCACCAGACCATTGCCACTCAATCCCGTAATCGTTGAGCCGGCGCTATAGGAATTAACAGAACAACTGATCGTTGCCCCAATATCAGTTCCTTGAACCTTTGAAGTGATTCCGTTACCTCCACCATATAAGGCACAATTTTGTCCCGGTGGCAGAGCGCTGATGGAAATTCCATAGATACTACCGCTGGCCATAGAAACAACATTGGTTGAAGTTGCTCCTGCATTGTATGTATAATTTGTACCGTTGATATTTACTATTAGATTGTTGTAGACCAG
>JBNLFC010000272.1:0-5503 GCA_050305335.1 Leptospirales bacterium | reverse complement strand
CCAATTACCTCATCACAATTTCACATTCCAGTGAGAGAACAATTGTACATTTACTTTCCTTGAGTTCCGTTGCACTCAATGGCAATTCTACATCAGACGTGATACGAGCTTTGTAATGACTGGATACAATGCGACCGCAAGCAATAGACTGGCCACAAGCCATTTTGTCTGTACGGAGATTTGCCGATGAACATCTGAGATCTTTTCATGTAACCCGCTGATCTGTTTGTGGACTTCGGCAAACTCTTTCTGGACCCCGGCAAAGTCTGCTTTCATTTCTGCGCGCAGTTCGCTGATGCCTGCCCGGGTCTCGCCACGGAGTTCAGCGAATTCAGTGCGTAGCTGACCAAATTCTGAGGTCATGCGCGACTGGAATTCTGCGTTGTCTGCTCGGAGTTCGGCAAAGTCGAGTTTCAGTCCCGAGACTTCCTGCGTGAGTTTGTTTTCGAATTTGTCTACTGACACAGCTATTATATCCTGTTTTTGATGGGAAAGGATCTGATCAAGGTAGTCAATCAGTTTATGGGACGCACTGGTTCCGATGGCAAGGGTGATTTCCTGAGGGAGTTCTGGAAGTTTTTTCATTTTGCTTCTCCTTTTATCTGTGGGGTCGCAAAATTGCGGGCCTAACTGCCTTTTTTTTTCGGCGGAGGGAGGAAAAATTTTTCGTGATTGGGGTTCCACCATGAAGATCATGAGGGGGGGGATGGGAGTGGGCAACGATGGTCGTGAATATGGTCTTCATGATTTTCTAAGCGGTGGGACATGAATAATGCAGAGCAGGGTGATGGATTGAGGTGGCCTTATTTAAACAAACAAGGTATCACGAACTTCTGGCCAACGATAGTCGTGGATAAAATCTCCGCTATCTCCGTAATCTCCGTGCGAACTTGCTTTGCTGTGGTTCAATGAAGCTGCGGGAGTATATGAATCAGGCGGCATTGAGGCTTACCTTCGGGCCTCTTCCAAACTTCAAGATCTTTATGGTGAAAAACGTATTGCGGCGATTCATCGCTCATTTCTGACCATTGTCAGTCGTGAATCATATCTCCGCGCCACTGCGGAAAACCTGTATCATCGGCAGGTCACACCCCCGCGAGCTCCTCCCCGTGTGCGGATTTCGTCATCGCATCGGAAGTCGGAAAAAAAAGGGGGAAAACCGGCCTGTAAGCCCGATTCTGTCGAGAATCGTCATTTATCCTGGAATCGGAATTACTCCCGATCCTCTTTGCTCCCTACCCGCGACCTTGATGGGCCATCTCAAACGGTCGCCTACATGGGATTGCACCGAAGAGGGTTTACCATACCATGAAGGTCACCCTTCACGTGGTGGGCTCTTACCCCGCCATTTCACCCTTACCCTGCACCCACTTGCATGAGAGCAGGGCGGTATCTTTTCTGTTGCACTTTCCGTGGAACATCCATTACAGATGCCCCCCCGGGTATTACCCGGTCTTTTGCCCTGTGGTGTCGGGACTTTCCTCACTCCATGAGTGACTGAACACCCATGGCCGCGCGACGATTCAGCCGGTTTTCCCTCTGCCAGGTAACTGAAAGCTGCAAGCAAAGGAAAGGGAAAAAGAAGTGAGAAATTCAGAGAAAAGATTACTTTTCCTATTGGCGAAAAGGGAAGCGACCCCTTACATATACCCACGGGGGGTATATTTTGGTGGAAAAAGTGGCAGGGGAGTGGTATGTGAAGCGTGTTGGTTTCATTCCAGGAGTTGTACTGGTCGCCTTTTTCTGGACATCTGGCACCCCTCTGATCGCTCAGGAGGAGCCGGATCCCATGGTAGAGCCTTTGCGCTCGTTTCTGGGGAGCCACCCGGAGAGCCTCTCTGCAAGAGAGAGCTTCCGGGCCCGAACCGAGGCTGTGGGCGGCGGCGGTAGAATTCCGGACCCGGAGGTGTCTTACAGTCAGGGCGAGGCTCGCAGCAATTCATTGACTCTTTTCCCCACGGCGAGGGCGACTGGTCTGCCCGTGAAGAAAAGTGAGTGGCGTGTAACTCAAGGTATTCCTTTCCCCGGAAAGCCCTATCTGCAAAAAGAGGTATTGCGCAAAGAGGCAGCTCTGGAAGCCATTGAGGTGATCGTAAAGGAAAACGATCTGGCCCTGCGATATCTATCTCTGGAAAGTGAAAAGAGGAAACTCAATGCGTCTTTGCTATTGACCGGCCAATTCGAATCAAAGGCGCGCATACTTGTAGACTCGGTTCGCATTCGTTACGGATCCGGTAAAACATCTCTGGCAGATGCAAGCAGAGCGAAGCTCCTCCGGGATCAATTTCATGAAAAAAATCTCTCTTACTCAGGAGCTCTAAAAGAGCTAAGTCACTCCCTGGACTACTTTGGAACCACAGGCGCAGCAGACGAGAGCAATGGAGGTTCACAGTTGCTTCTTTTTACCCGAGAGTTGAGAGAGAACATGGATCCTCTTTTCGAAGATGAAAAAATGGCCACCGGGCTATCGCCCGATTTGCAGGCATCTCTTGTAAGAGTCGCTTATCGCCAGAAAAAAGAAGCTCTGGCGGGTATGGATTATTACCCGGATATTGCTATTTTTAGCGCGGCAGGAAAGAGCCATGGAGAAAGTCTTCTTCCTTCAACCACCACTCAGAGTGAAAGTTACTATTCTGCGGGTGTGACATTGCGGGTGCCTCTCTGGTCCTTTTTCTATGCAAGGCGATCGGTGGCATCTGCAAAGAGTGATCGGAAGGCGGAGGAGTTGACTCGCGACTCGAAGCTCCAGAATTTTATTCATACGCTGCAAAGCGAAAGGGCTCTCCTCACTACGCTGGAGGATCGGATCGCCATCTATAAAACAAGGTTGCTTCCTGCAGGAGAGATTGCACAGAAGTCGGCCACTGACTCCTACGCTGCAGGCTTGAGCATTTTCTCCAACGTGATCGATACATGGAAAGATTTATATAATCTGAATATAGAGTTACTTCAACTGGAAAAGGAGCGGGAAGAGTCAATTTATCGCATATCGTCCATGCTGGATCTGTTTCACCATCTTCCCCACTGGAGGAAAAAACCATGAACTTCCATTTTGATACGGCGAAAAATCGTCGAAAAATTGTAGTGATTGCACTTGCGCTGTTTGTGACTGCGGCTCTATCTTATGTAGCCTTTGGGCAGTTTTCCGGCCCTGCTGAACATACCCATGAAAATCATGCGAAATCGGATATCGAATACTGGACCTGTCCCATGCATCCCCAGATTCACGAGGATGGCCCGGGTCAGTGTCCCATCTGCCATATGGATTTGGTACCGGTACGAAAGCACAAAACCGGAACATCTAACGCTGTGATGCAGGAACCTGTTACCGGTGACCACGAAGGCCACAAGCATAGCTCATCCGCAATGGACAGCATGGTGAAGCCAGTACAGATCTCCCTGGATCGTCAGCAAATGATCGGCATCCGCTTTGTATCTGTGGAAGAAAAGGAGTTGCATACTACTATTGAGACCACCGGTCGTGTGGCTTATGATCCGGAACTGGCTGTTGCTATCAAAGAATATCTGGCAATTCTGGCCAGCGGTGATCAGGCTTTGCTGCGGCAATCCGTTACGCGACTGAGGACTCTGGGAATGGGAGACGAAGAGATTCATCAACTTCCCCATCGTCGGCGAGAGTATGAGTCTTTAAATCTTCGCGGAAGTGGGAGTGTGTGGATCTACGCCACTCTGTACCAGAATGATCTCCCTTTTGTGAAGCCAGGTATGAGAGCAAAAATTCGACTGCCAGCCGGAGGGTCGGGTCAATCATGGGATGGCATTGTGCGTTCTTTGAGTCCCACTGTGGATCCTATGACTCGCAGTCTGCAGGCTCGCGTCGAAGTGCGTCATGGGAAAGATCTTCGTCCGGATATGTATGTAAATGTGGCTTTACTCTCCCGGGCAGGTCGGGGGCTTGTGGTACCATTGGATGCACTGGTAGACACGGGGAATCGACAGCTGGTCTATGTAAAGAGCGGAAAGGATAGTTTTTCGCCCAGAGAGGTACGTGTCGGTGGAGAAACAGACGAGGGAATACACATCCTTTCGGGAGTTCGAGCAGGCGAAGAGGTAGTGGCTGCTGCCACCTTCCTGGTCGATTCAGAAAGTCGCCTGAGAGGTGGCATGTAATGGACACCCACCGCATCACAGGACGCATTATCGAATTCAGCGTACGGAATCGATTTGCCGTTGTGATTGTGGTTCTTTTGCTTCTGGCGGGCGCTTATATGGCCGTACGGAACATTCCTATGGATGCGTTGCCCGATCTCAGCGATACACAGGTCATCATCTATTCCCGCTGGAATCGAAGTCCCGATGTGATTGAAGATCAGGTCACCTATCCTGTAGTGCGTGCGCTTCTGGGTGCGCCGAAAGTGAGGTCTGTTCGAGGTTTCTCCGACTATGGTTATTCCTATGTATATGTAATCTTTGAAGACGGAACCGACCTCTACTGGGCCAGGAGTCGGGTGCTGGAATACCTTTCCGGAATTCAATCCGCGTTGCCTGCCGGAGTAAAGACCGAACCGGGCCCGGATGCCACGGCAGTGGGCTGGGTCTACCAATATGCCATAGAAGACCAAAGTGGCAAACGTAATCTGGCCGATCTGCGTTCTTACCAGGACTGGAATCTGCGCTACCAGCTCCAGAGTCTCCAGGGAGTGTCCGAGGTGGCCTCCCTGGGTGGATTCGTCCGTCAGTACCAGGTACATATCAACCCGGCAGCGCTTCTTGCTTATGATCTCAAACTTCAAGATGTAGCCAATGCCATCCGGAAGTCCAATAACGAAACCGGCGGTCGCCTTCTGGAGATGTCGGGCCGGGAGTATATGGTGAGGGGACGGGGCTACATCGCGAATTTAAAGGATATAGAGGAAATTGTAGCAGGGTATAATACGAAAACAGGTACACCCGTACTTCTGAAGCAACTGGGTCGAGTAGAGATTGGCCCTGAAATACGGCGGGGAATAGCTGATCTGGACGGGAAAGGCGATGCGCCCGGTGCTATTGTAGTGATGCGACATGGCGAGAATGCACTGAATGTGATCGATCGGGTAAAATCTCGTCTCGCAGAGCTGAAAGATTCCCTTCCCGAAGGAATGCATATTGTTCCCACCTATGACCGTTCCGAATTGATTCATCGTTCTCTGGATACCTTAAAATCAACTCTGATGGAAGAGATTCTGATTGTGAGCCTGGTGATCCTGCTTTTTCTCTGGCACTGGCCCTCTGCAACTGTCGCCATAATCACTATACCTGTGAGCGTTTTTCTCGCCTTCATTCCCATGTATTTAATGGGCGTCACCACCAATCTTATGTCATTATCCGGTATCGCTATCTCCATAGGTGTACTTGTAGATGGAGCCATTGTAGAGGTGGAGAATCGACATAGTAGGACCACTAACAACCGCACAAGGCAACTACAAATTTTCAGTGGTGGCAGTAGAATACTTCACGAAGTGGATAGAGGCGAAGGCCCTAGTTAATACAGCAGCAGCAAGAC
>JBNLFC010000271.1:0-5510 GCA_050305335.1 Leptospirales bacterium | reverse complement strand
TGCTATGCCTGTTGCAGTTATTGCTCCCAATGCTAAACCAATGTCATCGGCATTTTTTTCAATTCCAAAACCAGGGAACGAAGGTAAATGAGAGTAAAATGGGCCATTATCCCAGAAACCATCTTCCGAACAACCAATGCAGCCATGGCCTGATTGGATGGGGAAGCTGGTACCATGATTCCACTTTGTGACACCGCATGCGTTGTAGGTAACCGGACCACGACATCCCATTTTAAAAAGGCAATATCCACGTTTTGCTCCACCATCGTCCCAGGATTCCACAAAAAGCCCCGCGTCGAAGTAGGGTCGCCTGTAGCAGGTGTCATGTATGCGACGTCCGTAGAATTCTCGCGGTCGGCCTGTGGCATCCAGGTCGGGTGCTTTGCCAAAAACCAGAACATGAGTTACAATAGCCGCCATCACATCGCCAATGGGGGGGCAGCCAGGAATGCGAATGACTGGCTTTGAAATCACTTTGTGTATGGGAGTGGCGCCCGTTGGGTTGGGCTTCGCTGACTGGACGCATCCATTACTGGCACAACTCCCCCAGGCTACCACAGCTGCAGCACCTTCCGCTGCTTCTTTTACAATGTCCACGTAGCTTCGTCCGCCAATGGCGCAATATACTCCGTCGTCAGCCGTGGGAATAGATCCTTCGCACAGTAAAAAATATTTTCCTTTATATTTGGTAATGGTGTCGTGGAGGCTTTTTTCTGCCTGGAACCCGGCCGGAGCCATAAGAGTCTCCGTGTAGTCCAGTGAGATCATATCAAGCAGCACGTCTGCTACTATTGGATGGGATGTTCTAATGAAAGATTCGCTGCAACAGGTGCATTCCTGTCCATGCAGCCAGACCATGGGGGTCCTTTCTTTCTTCTCCAGGGCTTCGATCACAGTCGATAACCCGCTCATGTGAATCCCGGCTGCAGTAGTAAGCATACCGGCAAGTTTTAAAAAGTCGCTTCGAGAATACCCTTTGCTTTGCATGGTATCCCACACGCTGGGACGCCTGTTACCGGTTGAACTCTCTTCGCCTGTCATAAAAACCTCCCGGTTTTTGTGGTGATTCAGTCCGCAATTTTCAAGGAGCAGAGGTAACAGAAATGAAAAAAAAAACAAGAAAAAAAAACGATTTCTCTATCTTCGCATCAGATTCGCGTCTTCGTTGAGATTTCCTCTCAAGTATAGGCTGAAAATTTGTTCTTGAGCGGGATTCGTAATATCTATTTTTAAAAAATAATATTTACTGATCCCTGATTTGCCACTGCAATCAGAGATCAGTATTTCGTCTTTTCAACTGCAGCCAGTTGTTGCACCGCATGAGTTGCACTTCAGACATGATCCATTTCGCACCATGGTGAATTGGCCGCACTCAGGACAGGGGTCGCCTTCATAACCTTTTAGCTTTGCCAGTGTTCTGTTTTCTTTCAGGCTCAGCGTTTTGAGGCCGGTAGCGGATCCTGGTGCAGTGGGCCGTGCGGTGGGACGAGAAGTCGCGCTAGAAGCTTCAGGCGTGGATGCCGATGACTTGCTGTCAGGTAGATCCGGCATCCATGATATCGAAGAAGCCGAAAGAGCGGTATCTGTACTGCCACGGTTGCCAGATTCTGCGGAGGATCCTCGAATGCTCTGGTCGATACTCGATATACTATCGCCGCCGCCCTGGTTTCTGCCTTCGGAAGTCGGTTTCCCGCTATTCTCAGGGGATTCATTGGGTTCACCATCACGTTTTACGCTGTCTGCCCTTAAATCATCCTCATCTACATGGTGAGCAAGATCAAAACGACCCAGATAGGTGACAGCCAGCTCTCGAAATACATAGTCCAGAATCGATGTGGACATTTTAATGCGATTGTTGCCCTGGACAATACCGTTGGGTTCGAAGCGTGTGAAGGTAAAGGCATCCACAAACTCTTCCAGAGGAACGCCATACTGGAGTCCCAGCGATATAGCGATGGCGAAAGAGTTCATAAGAGAGCGGAAGGCCGCTCCCTCTTTGTGCATATCCAGAAAGATCTCCCCGAGACTGCCGTCTTCGTATTCTCCTGTGCGAAGATAGATCTTGTGGCCGCCTACCATGGCTTTTTGCGTGTAGCCTGCTCGGCGACCGGGTAGCTTACGTCGTTTGCTTACATATTTGGTCACTACTTTCTCAACGATCTTTTCCACAACCCGTTCGCGAATTGCCTCTTTCAGCTCTGTCGTTGAATCCTGCTCCTCATCGCCTTCCTCATCATCCAATCCAACGCTCAAGGGCTGAGAGAGTTTGGACCCGTCTCTATACAGAGCAATGGACTTGAGCATCAAGCGCCAGCTTTTCATGTAAGCATCCTTCACATCCTTTACAGATGCTTCGTGAGGCATGTTGATGGTCTTTGAAATGGCACCTGAGATAAAGGGTTGGGTGGCCGCCATCATAAGAATATGAGCATCCACGGATAGGCTGCGAGTTCCATATTTACCTGATCGGTTGGCACAATCGAAGACTGCGTAGTGCTCTTCTTTCAAGTGAGGAGCTTTTTCGATCGTCATACGTCCGCTCACGTAATCGCTGGCCTCACGAATCTGATCTCTGGTATATCCCAGCGATTCCAGTAAGTTGAAATCCGGATCTGTCAGGGCGTTGTCAAAACCCAGACTCTGAACGAAATCTTCACCCAGAGTATAGTGATTAAAAAGGAATGTGAAATCAAATGCCGTGGGAAGGAGCTCTTCGATCTTTTGCAGAATCTCCTTCGTGAACCCTTTGTTCTGCAGGCTGGCATGGTTTATGTGGGGTGCGTTTTTAAGACTGTTGTGTCCTGTTGCATATCGGATAATATTTTCGATCTCTTTTTCGTTATAGCCCATCACCTTCAGGGCTACGGGTACAGCCTGGTTAATGATTTTAAAATATCCGCCCCCGGCCAGTTTTTTGAACTTAATCAGGGCGAAATCCGGCTCCACGCCTGTTGTATCGCAATCCATCACCAGACCTATGGTACCTGTAGGCGCCAGTGCAGTGACCTGGGCATTTCGGTATCCGCTCTCTTCTCCCAGACGTAGAGCTCGATCAGACTCTTCCCTGGCTGCTTTCAAGAGATAGTCAGGGCAATGATCAGGATCAATGCCGGTGGGTGTTATGGTGAGTCCTTCATATTCGGAGGAAGAAGCATTGTAAGCAGCGCGTCTATGATTGCGGACTACTCGTAACATATTTTCCTTATTGTTTGCATACCGGGCAAAGGTGCCCAGTTCCTGAGCCATCTCGGCACTGGTCGCCGTGGCATTCATATGCATGATGGCGGTGATGGCAGCCGCGATAGCGCGTCCACGATGAGAATCGTAGGAGTAACCCATACGCATCAAAAGAGATCCCAGATTCGCATATCCCAGACCCAGAGTCCGGTAGAGGTAGGAGAGGGAGGCGATTTCTTTAGATGGGAACTGAGCCATAGTCACTGAAATCTCCAGCACAATGGTCCATACTCGCGAAGTGTGGCGAAAGGCCAGATCATCGAACTCACCGGTCTCTTCATTTAGAAATCGAACCAGATTGATGGAGGCCAGGTTGCAAGCGGTGTTATCCAGAAACATATACTCGGAGCACGGATTGGAAGCGTTGATCCGTCCATCTTCAATACAGGTATGCCATTCGTTGATGGTAGTGTCATATTGAATGCCCGGGTCAGCGCTGGACCAGGCTGCGTAACCCACTTGCTCCCAGAGCTCATTGGCTTTCATGGTGCGAAGGGGTCGGGGAGGACGATTTTCAGCAATGGACTGCTCCTTTTCCGTTCTCCAGTACAGGGACCACTCACGGTCGCTTTCCACGGCCTGCATGAATGAGTTGGCTATGCGCACGGAGTTGTTGGAGTTCTGGCCTGCTACGGTCTGGTAGGCCTTCGACTGCCAGTCTGCTGTCATCTCTTCGAATAAAATTTCTTTGTAACCCTGTTTGGCCAGCTCCATGACTCTTGCAATGTAGTTGTCAGGGATTTCTACACGCCTGGCTTCCAGAACAGCGTTCTTTAAAGCTGTATTCTTTTTAACATCGTAGCGAATGGATTCATCTGCCTCGGAATGAATAGCAGCCATAACCCGATTCAGGTGGCGGCCTGCCAGCTTTGACCCGGCAATGAGGGATACCACTTTCTCTTCCTCTTCTACTTTCCAGTTGATAAACTCCTCGATATCCGGGTGGTCCATATCCAGAGAGACCATTTTTGCCGCACGTCGTGTCGTTCCTCCCGACTTGATTGCACCTGCCGCCCGGTCGCCTATCTTTAAAAAGCTCATGAGACCGGAGCTTTTCCCTCCGCCTGAGAGAGGTTCTCCTTCTGCGCGAATGGAGGAGAAGTTAGTTCCTGTACCGGAACCGTATTTGAAGAGCCTCGCTTCCCTTACCCAGAGATCCATGATTCCACCATCGCCCACCAGATCGTCGCTGACAGCCTGGATGAAACAGGCATGGGGCTGGGGGTGTTCATAAGCGGAATCAGAGGCAGTGAGTTCGCCGGAGACCGGGTCTACATAATAGTGTCCCTGACCCTTGCCATCTATTCCGTAAGCCCAGTGGATTCCTGTATTAAACCACTGAGGCGAGTTGGGAGCCGCAATCTGATGGGCAAGCATATAGCAGAGTTCGTCATAGAAGATTTTTGCGTCCTCTTCTGTAGCGAAGTAGTTGTGCCTGTAACCCCAGTAGGTCCAGGTCCCGGCCAGCCTGTGAAAGACCTGACGTGCAGATTTTTCCGATATGTAACGCTGGTCTTCCGGAAGCTTCGAAAGGGCCTCATGGTCGGGTATACGACGTTGCAGCCATTCAGGCATGCCCGCTTCTTCTACCGGTTTTGTAATGGCCGGCACTCCTGCTTTGCGAAAATATTTTTGAGCAAGAATGTCCACTGCCACCTGGGACCAGAATTCAGGTACTTCGATCTCCGTTGCTTCAAAAATCACGCGTCCATCGGGATCCGCTATGCGAGAAGATCTCAACGTCCAATCACAGAGTGCCCATACTTCCGTCCGGTTATATGGTTCGGGATTGTCAGAGATTGCATTTCCCATGATGGGTGCCGAATAATAGCGGTTGATTCGCATAGTGAACTTCCTGAGTTATATATAATCAGATCCCTGATGGATAAAACGGCACGAGGAAAACCTCAAAGCTATACTGCCCCGATCCCTGCAGGACGGAGGCTGTAGTGTCGCATATCTCTTATGGGGGTCGTTTTCGATTCGGGTGGGGTGAAGTCGTCTGAATGACTCCATAAGAGCTTCTTATGTCCCATTCCCGAACAGACGTATTAGCGGGAATAGCTTTCTGTGAAGAAGAGGTCAAGAAAATTCATCAGAAAAATGTCTCAAAAAGGTGTGTGGAGAGGGAGGGAGGGGAGTCCAGAGGCGGATTCACCCCTCTCTTGCAATGCTGCCGCCATGGCAGCTGAGAAAAGGGTGATTCAGCTCAAAGTCTAATATTTACGGAGATCAGAGAGTGCAATGCAAAATGCGTGTTAATTTTCCTTTGC
>JBNLFC010000270.1:0-5571 GCA_050305335.1 Leptospirales bacterium | reverse complement strand
AAAAGTGAAATCCAGCGGGTAGAAAAAGAGAACCACATATTTCCCTTTGAAAGAAGAGAGCGATATCTCTTTGAAGTCTTTCCCCACTACAGCCTGCGCTGAAAATTCTGGAGCTTTCTGTCCAACCTGTACCATAGTCATTTTCCTCCTGATTTATATTTACTCAATCGATATAAAACAAGTCTAAATTTGGAGTCAATCCAGAAAAGTGAATATCTTTGATAAAATGAAAAAAAAATCCCAAACGTCTGTGTATATCTATTATTGCCGCCCCGATTGAATAATAATAACATTCAGAGTGCAATGCAATTACGGTAGCTCTATAGGTGTTCATACGTCTGCCGGGTTTTAGCCTCTACAGACAATTTTTTTTTTAGCGATAGAACTGTTTCCATCACAACTATCCCTTTGGATAATGCTTTCGCAGCTATGAAATCTATTTCACGGATACCATTTTTCTTGTCAGTTATCTCCTCTCCTCATCTTACTGTTTTTTCCGTGACTTATTGTCGTCGTAATTAGCTATATATAGTTACAGATCGAGTCTATTTGACCCGATGGTTGCAATGAGCTCCAGGTTCTCTCTTAAAGGACAAAAAAGAAGACGCAATGAATTGCTCAGGTACACTATGACCGACTCACAAGTAGTACTGGAATCCAGACAGGGGATTTTGATCCTCAGTATCTCAGGTGAAATAACTCTTGAGACGGAGATTCCAATTAAAAATGCTCTGGGGGGCCAGACACTACAAAAGGGAAACAGACTATTCATTGATCTGGAGAAAACCTCCTACATTAACTCAACCGGCATAAAGATTTTGATCGAGCTGATTTCCCAATATGAAGAGATGGGAGTCACTGTGGCACTGGTGCGCCCTGTGGAGCAGGTTAGAAAGATACTTGCTCTGGTGGGTCTGGAGGAGACTCTTACGATCTATCGTTCTATGGCTGAAGCCATTCGGTAAGACTGGCTCCTCACGTCGCCGTTTTTAAGATGAGTTCTTAATCTTTTTTTTAAATCCACCGAAGCTGAAATGTGTGAGAGGGTGGAATAATGCAAAAAAAGCTTTCAATCAAAGCTCATCAGTGGGTAGGGCGACTACATTGTTCTGCCTTCTCTGGCTTGCCATGCCACTGGCACTACCTGCAAAGGCTGGCCTTGCCAGATTCCTTCCTGATCCATACTATCCACAAATACCCCGCGGTGAAATTCGACTGAATTACTATTACGATCGTACCGGCAGGTGGGTGAAATTTTCCGATTGGATTCCGTTTAAACAAAAAAAATACGAACCAATGTTTATGGAGGATTTCTATTCTCTATATTCCCTGCCAGCCGGGTACCATCCGGATGATGTGAAGGAGTCCATCTATTTTTTGACTCAGTCCCTGACCCACAAATTCAGGCATCCGCGCAAAGCTCTCTGTACCATTCGCACGGAGGAGGAGTATCATCGCTACAGATTGCTTATGTATATGCACACCAACATTCTAATCATGCGTATGTATTTACGGCTGGGGTCTTTGTACGATAAGCGTCATCTATACTTCCATGATCTGGATATGGCTGACGATCTGGAAATCTCCTTTCTTGTGGCCCGGACCTATTACCATGAGGCCAGGAAATATTGGGATCAGGCAGTGAACTATGCAAATCAGACCGAACAGTATCGATTTGAGCTGGATCTCCCCACCATCGAAACCGAGCGGTATGAGATTAACAATGGGAAGCTGAATTTTGGCTATTTGATTAATCGTCACCTGGGACGTGTGGAAGCGAAGCTGGAGGTCACATCGGCATTTCTGGACGAGGAGGGAAGACCCAGACCGGTAAAAACAGCCATACAAAAAGACCTTGAAAAAATGTACGATGATGAATTCCCCTCCGACCCTCTGGGACCACCGGTTCTGGACCCGGAATGGAAGGAGCAACCTCTCTATCCTGATAGTGATTTCCGGAACTCCCCCTGACACGGTTTTGCTATGGTTGTTGTCACTCAGGTCTGCATCCGCCATTTCATCGACCGGTTTTTTCGGGGACTGAGAGAGAATGTTCTCACTTCTGTCTTCTTCATGATTGCTTCTGTAATTGCCAGCTTCCTGGTGCACCCGATCGCGGCAATGCCCACAGAGGATGAGGCTCCCTATCTTCAAAGGGATCTATGGAATGCATACTCTCTGTATCGATTGAGACTGGAAAATGTGAAAACTCCCTCTGGAGAAGTTGTTTATCGTGCATGGAGTCTATCGTCCGTACCCCGTACGCTTTACTACGATTATAGTGCCTATCCTCTACAGGCCAATGCCTGGGACCAGGCCTATCTTCGCAAAGCGTACGGTCACTTTCGCTATGCTTTGAAACTGACACGTCAACTGGAGCATGAACTGGCTCGATTGAACACCGAGCATAGATCTATCGAGGATCCCACCTGGTGGAAAGAAGAGGAGCGCAACGATGCAAGGATGCGGAAGGTTGCTGTATTACGGAAGCGCTACGCAATCAATTTAAAGGATAGTTACACAAGAATTTTTGATGATCTGGAGATGATTCGTGCCACTTCCATCAGGGAGAGTAAGTCGTTCACAGATCTGGACAGAATATCGACGAGAATGTATATTATTTACGCAGTGGAACTGGATATGTGCCCTGCAGCAATGGGAGCCATGGATCGCTATACACACTTCCCGGATGCCGATAGGGAGTGGCCTCTTCACTTCTTCTATTACAGCTGTTTCGCACGACTCTATCGAGTTGCCACAAAAAACAGTGCAACGCCGGAAGATGAGCTGTTACGATTGCGCCGATGGAAGAATCTTCATTTGCTTCAGGCAGTGGAACTGAGGTATGGAAGCGACTCCATGGAGTATGAAACCGCTCTGAAACGGTCCATGTCCGAGGAGATGGCTTCTCCATGAGCGAGAAGATAAACGGGGCCGGGAAATCATCAGTTCATTCCCGGATATCCAAAAATATTGGAGATATTCAACGGGAATCAGGCTATATTGGAAATTCCGGTCCACATTCCTCTACCCATAGCGGGGTGAGGTTGTTGGCTGTGTAAGATTGACGCAAGGAGAGAGAAATATGGAGGCTCTGAATATAATAAAAGAGACACTGCCGGAGTCTGGCAAAGTTTATAAACCTTCGGCACCCTTTCCGGCAAAGGTGGTTGAGAACCGTCGTATTACTTCTTCATCCAGCGGTGACGATGTGCGGCATATTGTTCTGGATATTCAAGGGAGCGGTATGCAATATCTGGAAGGACAATCCATCGGGGTGTTGACTCCGGGCGTCGATGCTACAGGCAAACCTCATCGGGTTCGGCTCTACTCTATTGCTTCATCGCGTCTGGGAGATCTTGTCGAAACTGACTCCATAGGATTAACGGTCAAAAGAGTGGTCTATAACGATCCAGAAAGCGGCAGGGAAGTGCGAGGGGTGGCGTCTAACTATATGTGCGATCTGGAAGTTGGTGATAGCGTCAATATTACAGGACCTATTGGAAGAAAGTTTTTTCTACCTGTTGATTCCACTATCGATTTAATCATGGTGGCAGTGGGATCGGGCATTGCTCCCTTTCGGGCCTTCATCCATCGTATTTATCGGGACCGAGGAGAGTGGAAAGGCAGGGTAAGGCTCTTTTCCGGTTTTAAGACCGGTATGGAATCTCTTTATATGAACGATGAAAACAATGATATAGGGCAGTATTATGATGAAATGACTTTTCGCGCATTCAAGGCTTTATCTGATGTGGATGGGGTTCTGGTGCAGAACAGAATTGAAGAGAATCATGGGGAGGTGTGGCAGATCATAAAAGATGGGAGATTCATGTTTTATGTCTGTGGAGTGAAAGGTATGGAGGAGGGGGTAGACGCCGTATTTTCCGAGCTGGCCCGGAAAGAGGGTCGGGATTGGAAAGAGATGAAAGCCGCATTTATAGAGAGCGGTCAATGGAATGTGGAGGTCTATTGAGCCAGGCTCCCCTTCCAGGGGAGAGCTCGCCCTCCCGTGGTGGGAAACTGCTGGATAGCCTATTCTTTTAAATGGCTCGCGACCAGTTCCGTTAACCCGATCACAGGTATTTCCATCTTGTAGTGTTCCAGGCCTTCTTCGAGGGTTACGCGGCATGTAGCGCAGGCGGTAACGACACGATCCGGTTGAACAGCTTCCAGCTGACTCTTTTTTTTCCGGAAAGCTTGAAGCCGCAACTCCTCTCCCTCTTCAATGGCATTGGCTCCGCCTCCACCTCCGCAGCACCAGTTGAGCACTCCTGCGTCAGGCATCTCCACAAAATTGTCTGCCACCAGATTCATGAGGTTTCGCTGGGGCTGGATTACTCCCCCCCGCCTGGCAAGCTGACATGGATCGTGAAAGGTGAGTCGGTCGGTCTCCATACCTTCAGTTTTCAAAAGGCCGCTTGCGCGAAACTCATCCAGCAACTCTACGATATGTAGAACTTTAAAGTTGTATGGTTTGCCAATGAGATTGGCTCCCTCCCAGCGCAAAACACTATACGCATGGCCGCATTCTGGATTGACTACAACTTTCACTTTGAGCCGCTCTGCTCCCTCTACAATATGCATGAGGATTTCTCTTGCGAAATCGGAGTTGCCGATTTGATATCCGCTGTTGGTGGCTTCGAAGGCAGTGGAGCAGAGGGTCCAGCTTTTGCCTGCATGCTTCATGATTTTCGCAATGGCCGCAAGATATTCCGGGAAATTTATGATTTCCATGGAAGAGAGAGTGAACATATACTCGGCACCTTCCACATCCATGGGGATTTCAATGCCAATTTCCGATTTGATGTGCTCCATCTGAGCCGTGAGCGCAGGAAGCCGTAGCCCCATAGGACTTCCGGTGGTTATGGTTCTGTGCACAGCACCCTGGAGTCCCTCTGGAGCATTGCCAGAGACAGACATCCCTTCGCGCATTTTCCGGATCATGTATACGATGTCGTTTCCAACAGGGCATACATAAGAACAGCGACCGCACATGGTGCAGCTGGTGTAGACCAGCTCCTGCCACTCTTCAAGTTCAGCATCGTTGGTTTTCTTTGCCAGTCCTACCAGGCTTAAAGCGCGTCCAACAAGAGTATAACGTTCATTGTAAACCTTCCGCATGGGCTCCAGCTTGTGTATGGGCGTATACTTCGGATCTCCTGTCTCCGTATAAAAGAGGCATGCCTCCGCGCAGAGGCCGCAGTGAACGCAGCTTTCCATATAACTGGCAATGGGAGCATCCATCACCTCGTCAAAAACTTTGAGTCCCTTCTCCAGAGTGGCGCTCATACTGGCACTCCTTTATGGCCGTTAGCGTCACCGTTGAACCATCGGGAGCCAAAGGCTGTGAATGTGTGAATCAGTTTTGTAAAGGGCAAGAAAATCAAAAGAATTTCCACGCTGAGTATGTGCAGTGCCAGCATGGTTGTGTAAGAAATCCAGAGATGTTGCACCGTCAGATATCCGGTCAGTACAGGAAGAAAAACAATGGTCCATGTAAAGTAGTCTTCTACTGTGGAAAGATATCGTTTTACTTTATGGGTTAAACGGTGGATTAAAAGGATTATCATG
>JBNLFC010000269.1:0-5602 GCA_050305335.1 Leptospirales bacterium | reverse complement strand
ACGGCATCCTGCATGTGTTCCCGACGCAAATCCAGATACCGATGACGAAGGCGATTCTCCTCCCCCACCGAGCCATATTCATCCAGCTGGAAGGGCAATGGCTGAGAATTGCCTAAAATTTCAAAACGGGTAGCAAGGACCTCGACCTTTCCCGTTTTTAGTTTGGGGTTAACGGCATCGGCAGCTCTAAGACGGACTTTTCCCTCCAGAGCCAGTACAAATTCTGCTCGAATCTCCTGAGCACGTTCAAACTGATCTTTAAGAGTGGACTGTTCAAGTACCACCTGTAAAACACCGCTTCGATCCCGCAAATCTACAAAGACCACCCCTCCCTGATCGCGGTAGCGATAGGCCCAGCCTGCCAGAAAGACGATTTGACCATCATCTTTTTCTCCAACATCTGTGCAGGACCTCCTTTTGCTAAAAACGTTGTTCTGCCACTCCAGTAGTTCCACCCTCTTTTACCCTCTTGACTGAATTCGAGCCGCTTCATTCCGGCGACCATTTTGCGGGATAGGCCCCATAACTGAATTCGAATCAGGTGGGGTTGGCGGCAATCATTTTGTACTGGCAGGATTAGCGCGGCCCCTGCAATAATTCGTCATGGGCAAGAGATACAAGGGGCCATTGCATAGGTGAAGAGGCTTAGACTCCGCTGAATATCTGACCCCTCCGAAACGGCCAACGGGCCCCATCGCACATAGTCATTCTGATACATGAACTCTTCATATTGATGCCCTCCGAGGCTTGTCGACTGGCCTCCTCTGAACTCAAGATAGAAGCGTCCCTTCTGTGTCCCCCACACCCCTTGCCTGAAGGTAAGGAGCCCGGAGAACCATAAAAAAAAGAACGATAAGCAACTTTGCGATTCCTTTCATCCCGCACCTCCCCTGCTCCTCTATTTCCAAACCTGACAATGATATTACCACTAACTTCCGCCAGAAAGACTTCTTTTTATCCAGGAAAAAAATATCCCTTAGTAGTCTTTTGGCTGACCCGGCGAGTACCGAGAATGCTATCGATTCCATACGCCTGTCAGGGCGTTGGTATCATTTTTGGCTGTAGAAAATGATTTGATCGCAACAGGGCTCCTGAAAAATTGAACCCCTTCCATGTTACCTGAATTTTGTCACAACTCCTGGCAAAAGGCGATTTTCCTGTTTTGCATAATCCCTTTTGCACTCCTTCACTGCTCCAGAGACCCTGCAAAAGAGCTCCACACCATTCACCAGATGATCGATTCCGGACGGACAAAGAGCGCCATGAAAAAATCTGAGAATCTGCTCAACCGACTTCTGGAAGAAAACAGTGAAAAAATGGATGAAACGTCATCTCGCAGTTTTCTGGTGTCCAGCCTCAATGGTCAGACGGTTTGCCGGGGAAAAAACGATGAGTTCGTCTACCGTGCAGAGAACCAGTCCAACGAATGGGAAGACCACTCGGTGACTCTCCCTTTTTTTGCCACAGATGTGAATCTCTCGGCTAGAGGCAGATATTTTTATGCATACAGATCTGCGGAAGAAAACAAATGGGTAGATCTATTTCTCTACGATACAGTTTTACAGAAAGAGATCTACTCTGGCAGAATTGTGGGAGCCAGTTCCAACATAACCGTCAATGATGAGAATGGGGAAGTTTTTTATATGGATAACGATGGACTGCGGGTGATTCCCGCAGCCGTATATGAGAGTGGATCATCGGAAATCAAGGGGCAACTGGCGCTGCCAGCGAGCCGCTTCTCCCGCAAGTATGCTAAAGTTACAGTAAATTCCCATCTTTTCGATTTCTCGGGCCCACATCTTTTAATCTTTTACGGTTCGGCTGGATTCTATCGCCTTTACGGATATAACGTAAAAAGCGGCGATTTTTATCTCATTGGCGATCGGTACGCAAAACCTTCCCTTTTTCCTGTTCGCTGGTCCATTACTCCATCGGGTAAGAAAAAAAAGAACAGTTCTCCTGAAATCTCTGCCTTTGCATATAGAGGTAATTCCGGTCAGTACGAATTAAGGCAGCTCAATGGGGGAGCGAAAGTCGCCCAGGGGCGAGGGATATCGACTCATGTTTTGCAGCAACCGACGTTCATTTCCTCTTTGAATGGTTTTTTTTCCATATATCCATATTCCGCAGGATTCTGGAATCCTCTTACAGATCAGGTGATCCAATATCCTATGAAAGCCATAAGATATACCATCACAGACGAAGGCATTCTATTCGAGGCGGCCGATGGACGTCTTATGATCCGCAGAACCCCCTTTTCAGAAGTGGAGCTGGAACTAGAACAGCTTCTCAGGGATCTATCAGAAGAGGAGCAGGAAAACTGAAAAAGAGTGACCATTCCCGTTTAAACCTCCCTATCTGTAAGGGAGAGGAGAGAAATAGCTATGAGTGATATGCGGCAGAACTATGCGGAAGGCCTGGATGGTGAAGAGATCACCAGAATTGAATCCCACATCAGCGGAATTCTCAAAGCGGTGGGAGAAGACCCGGCAAGAGAGGGTCTGCTGGACACCCCCCACAGAGTGGCTATGGCTTATGAATATCTGACATCCGGCTACCGCACCAGACTGGACGAGCTCCTCAACGACGCCATTTTTTCAGATACCAATAACGATATGGTCATAGCACGAGATATTGAGGTTTACAGTATTTGTGAACACCACATGCTGCCCTTCTACGGACGTGCGCATATTGCCTATATTCCCAATAAAAAAATTCTTGGACTTTCCAAAATTCCGCGTATAGTGGATATGTACGCCAGACGACTTCAGATCCAGGAGCGGTTGACCCGACAGATACAGGAGACGCTGGCTCAGGTACTGGAACCCCAGGGCGTTGCCGTAGTCATCCAATGCCGTCATATGTGTATGATGATGAGAGGAGTGGAAAAACAGAACTCAGATGTAATCACCAGCAGCATGTGGGGATCCTTTCAGACCAATGCAAAAACAAGAAATGAGTTTCTCTCTCTGGTGGGTATGGGACATCGTTGATTTTAAAGAAGGGTGTATTTGAAACTTGCGGTCGGAAGCTGAGTTTCCCTGGTATGAGGTAAGTTCTTTTAATATTTTATCGAAGGTAACACTTATGAGGCACGCAACTTCATTCCAGAATCTCTTCTCTCCGTGGAAGAGCACTCTCAAAACCACCTTTTCCAGGTCCATAAAGACTCTCCTCATTGTTGGCCTGATGGGTTCGCTTTTTTCCTGTCAGGAAAAGAAACAGGGGGTGGATGCTGAATACTATAATATTTTACTTGCGGTGCTCAACGGTGGCTATTACAGCTTTTCAGGTACTCTGAGCGAGACCACATCCTCGTGTGGAAGTGCCACAGCTGCGACATCCAGCAGCACCTCTACAACAACTACAACAACTGCAACGACCAGCTATAAAATCACTGCCTATTTCGAATTTCTGGAAGGGCAATCGGAATACACTTTCAACTACCCACTGGGGTCAGCTCAAATGTATCTAAAATTCGTTTATGATACGACTAAACGAAAGTTTTCTCTTTCTCCTTCCACCACATCAACTACCACATGCTACACAACGGACTATGTCCATTGCAACGGCACATCCGCCAATCCATCATGCGTAACAATAGACGGGACCTATTGCGGCGGCGAAAATACTTTCAGCTTTTCCAGTACCAACAACTCGAATATCTCCGGTAGCGAAATAGTGGCACCCAACATCACATTTTTGGCCAAATCAGGTGAAATTGACTACAGGCGAGGGGTAGTGCTGGACACCAATAAGACCACTGTCACTCGCATGGACATCGATTTCAATATGACCAGCGAAGATGGAGTCGTATTCAAAGGATCACTCTATTGCAAGTATAAATATTGATTATCCCTTTCCTGCTTTCCAGGAAGACAGCAGAAGGGGCTCCTTCATTACTTCAGAACTGATTGCCAGGGAAGCAGCAAAAAAGAGAATGGTCCATGGTCCGAATAGCCCCTCCCGTTGCTTCCATCATCATTCCCACGTACAACGAAGCGGATAACATTATCATTCTTCTTGAGAAACTCTCCTCCATCATCGAAAACATCCCGGGCGAAATCATTGTCGTAGACGATAATAGCCCCGACGAAACATGGAGGATTGCCCAGGAATATTCACGAAAAGATGACCGGGTCCACATCATTCGCAGGCTGCAGGACCGAGGTCTCTCGTCAGCGGTTGTAACAGGTATGGAGGTTGCCAGAGGAGAATGCCTTCTGGTAATGGATGCCGACCTGCAGCACGATGAGACAATTATTCCTGAGATGATACGGGCCATCACGGAAAAGGGATACGACGTTGCAGTGGGATCGAGAGCTTCCGGTGGAGGCAGCTACGGTGAATGGTCCCGTGGCAGACGTTTTATCAGCTGGATGGCCGCACAGATGGCAAGGCCTGTGCTCCACAACAGGATCAGTGACCCCATGAGTGGCTTTTTTGCCGTCTCCAGCAGGCTGTTCCAGCAATCAGCCAATTTGCTCAATCCCCGGGGATTCAAGATACTGCTGGAGTTCATTGCCAGAAATAGAAATTTGAAGATCCTGGAAATTGGATACACCTTTCGAAATCGCGTACACGGAAAAACTAAACTCTCCGGTTCCGTAATTCGCAATTACCTCATAGCACTTTACGATTTAAAATTCGGGCGTTACCTATCGCCAACTTTTTTCCTGTATGGATTGGTGGGTATTTCAGGGGTGGGAGTCAACCTGGCGGGCTTCTCCGTCGGTGAATACATACTTCACCTGCCTGCCATTACCACCGGCATCTCGCCACACATTGATCCTCTGCTTTTGAGTGTTCCTTTCGGAATTCAATTAAGCATCATGTCCAACTATATACTCAATAACTACGTCACCTTTTATGAAACCCGTCATCAAGGATGGGCGCATCTGCGGGGTGCATTCACCTTCCAGGCAATCAGCCTTTTCGGTCTCTTCATCCAGTTCGCCGTATTTCAGCTTCTCTACGTAAACGGTTTTTTGAATGACTCGCTTCCCGAAGGAGCCCGCAAACTGGCCAGCAACGGTCTGGGAATTGTTGCTGCCACGGTCAGCAACTACTACTTGAATCTTAATATTACCTGGAAAAAAAGCGTGTAAGAAAGGAAGCCCATATCATAGAAAAATGGCCATAATTTGCGGGTTGTGTATATAATGGCCTTTCTTTTCAAGCATTGAAGAGGCCACCCAGCGCATTATGCGCGGTAGCTCTGTCGTAGTCTTCTCGATCAATGAGAGTTAATGGCAGTCCCTCCTGTTTGATGCGGCTCAAAATCTTTGCAACCTCCCCTGGTCTGGTAAGACGGGTTGCCACAAATTTGAACTCGGCATTGCAACCAGGGCACTTCCTATCTTTCAGATAGTTCAAACCCACCTGTTTGCATGATGCACACATGCCATAAAGATCATCAATCAGGATCAGGTGTTTACGGAGATTCTCCAGATCCATAGAGGTCCAGACCCGGATGGAGAGGGACGATTTCTGCTCCTGACTCATAAAATGGTTATATTTTTCTATTATAGCTTCTGTCAATGGATTTTAGCCGATCTCGAGCCCACCAGATCCGATATCCGGCAATCCAGTTTCTTGCAGT
>JBNLFC010000268.1:0-5617 GCA_050305335.1 Leptospirales bacterium | reverse complement strand
GATGGAACTCCTGCTGTCCGAGCTGAGCGGCAAGGACATCACCGAGCTCATTGCTGCCGGTAGGGAGAAGTTCGCTTCAGTCCCATGTGGTGGTGGTGGTGTGGCTGTTGCAGCAGCTGGCCCTGCTGCAGGTGTTGCTGCTCCTGCTGGTGGTGGCGACGCTGGTGGCGATGCTGATGCTACTTTCAACGTAGTTCTCAAAGGCTTCGGCGATAAAAAAATCGAAGTGATCAAGGCAGTTCGTGAAATCACAGGTCTGGGATTGAAAGAGGCCAAAGAACTGGTCGAAAAGGGAAACCAGTCCGTAAAAGAGGGTCTCAGCAAAGAGGCTGCCGAAGAGGCAAAAAAGAAACTGACCGACGCCGGTGCAACCGTCGAGCTTGTAAAAGCTTGAGATTGGCAAGGTGCAGACTTCAGTGGCCCTGTTTCTCGCAGGGGGAGCAGATCTCCCCGGGAGGCAGGGTGCAGTTTTCTTTTTTGGATATTATACTTTTTTTTCTCGCTCAAATCCATGCTTTCCCCGCCTCTGGCAGAATTGGAGAGTAGTCCTTCTCTCAATTTCCATTCGGGGCGGATAGGTGTACTGTTCTGTACAGACAGTTGTAAAGGGCCTCGTCTGGAGTGGAAGTAACTGGCACATCCATGATAGACCACGTACAACACGGACAGATACAGAGAAAAAGGGAATTCAGTCTATTCATCGCTTTTTCTCGAATTTGCAGCCACATGCACCTCGGCAGGCTGCCACACTCTTTTACTGGAGATGTTGGCACTTTTTCAGGATTTATCAGCGACTGTAGAAAAAAAGAGCACTTCAATGCCACTGATCAGGCCCTGGAATGCTCCATATTTTGATTCAATATCACACCAAGAATTCGGGTATAAACAATGACCAGCATGACCACCTCGCGGGGAAAAAAGATCGTAAATCTCGGGAAAATCACTGATGTGAATTTGATTCCTGATCTGATAGACATTCAATTTCGTTCTTATGATTGGTTTTTGCAGGAAAATATTCCTGTAACAAAGAGACAGAACCAGGGGCTGGAGGCAGTCTTTCGAGAAACCTTCCCCATTGAGAGTCCCAATGAGGATATGGTGCTGGAATACGTATCTTATTCCCTGGGTGAGAGCAAGTGGAAGGTGGAGGAGTGCAAAAACCGTGGAGCCTCTTTTGCCGCTCCTATGAAGGCGATCATACGCCTCATCAACAAGCACACCGGTGAAGTGCGGGAACAGTCAGTCTATATGGGCGATCTTCCCCTGATGACCGATCAAGGCACTTTTATCATCAATGGTGCAGAGAGAGTGGTCGTCTCCCAGCTTCATAGAAGTCCAGGAATATTTTTCTTTTATGATCAACAAAAGCGGATCTATTCTTCGCGGGTTATTCCATATCGTGGTTCCTGGCTGGAACTGGAAATGGATAACAAGGGACTTCTGGTTGCGCGCATTGACCGCAAGAAAAAGTTCCCGGCCACTCTGCTCCTCAAAGCCATGGGTGCTGGTTCCAACGAAGAGGTGCTTCGCATGTTTTATTCCACCCAGGTCCAGAGGGTGGCTGGTGCGCAGGCAAAAGAGCTTAAGAAAATCATTGGTAAACGCCTGGCATCCAACGTGATCAATCCGGAAACTGAAGAGGTGATCCTCTTTGCCGGTGAAAAGATCAACGAAGACAACATTGATATTCTCAAAGAATTGAAAGTAAAGCAGGTGGAGCTTCTGCTTTTCCCCAATGACAAAGATGACGCTACCGTCATCAACTGTCTGGAAAAAGACGGTGCAGAAACCCATGAGCAGGCCCTGCAAAAGTTTCATACCATTATGCGACCCGGTGAGCCGTTCAATGTGGAGAATGCTCGTGCAGAATTACAACGCCTCTTTTTTTCGGAAAAGAGCTATGATCTGGGAGCGGTGGGCCGCTACAAAATCAATAACAAGTTTTCGCTGCACAATCCAAAACAGTTCAAAAACGTTGAAGATCGGGCTCTCCGAAATGAAGATATCATCGAAACCATTCGCTACTTTGTGAATCTGGTGAACGAAGTTCCCGACTACCAGTATGACGACATTGACCACCTGGGCAACCGTCGCGTGAGAAGCGTTGGCGAACTATTGATGAATCAGCTGAAAGTGGGATTCAGTCGCATGGAACGTGTTGTAAAAGAGCGTATGACCGTTCAGGACATCGATATTATCACACCCCAGGCGCTCATCTCCATCAAGCCCATCATGGCTGTCATAAACGAGTTTTTCGGCTCCAGCCAGCTTTCCCAGTTTATGGATCAAACAAACCCTCTTGCGGAATTGACACACAAGCGCAGACTCAATGCTCTTGGACCCGGCGGTCTTTCCCGTGAACGAGCTGGCTTTGAGGTGCGGGATATTCATCATAGCCACTATGGAAGAATGTGCCCTATTGAGACTCCGGAAGGTCCCAACATTGGTCTCATCGTTTCTATGTCTTCCTACTGCCGTGTGAATCAGTATGGATTTCTGGAGACTCCTTATCGAAAAATCACCAGTGGAAAAGTCTCCCAGAAGATCGAGTATTTGACAGCGGACATTGAGGAACGATTCAACATCGCTCAAGCAAGCGCATCGCTGGCAGACGATGGTTCTTTCAAAAACAAGATGGTCAGCTGTCGTCGCAGGATGGAGTTCCCATTTCTTGCGCCGGAAGAGATTCAGTATATGGATATGGCTCCGTTACAGGTGGTCTCCGTTTCCACAGCACTGATTCCATTTCTGGAGCACGATGACGCGAACAGAGCCCTCATGGGTTCCAACATGCAACGTCAGGCAGTGCCACTGCTGGTTGACGAAGCACCTTATGTTGGAACCGGTATGGAGAGCAAAGCTGCTTATGACTCTCGAACTTGCGTGACTACAAAGCAAGATGGTGTGATTCTAAAGGTCGATGCGAAATCGGTTCAGATTCTTCCATCCGGCCAGAAAGAGCCTGTTAGCTATGATCTCTTAAAATACAAGCGATCCAACCAGGGAACCATGATGAACCAGAAGCCTATTGTTACGGTTCTTCCTTCCCCTGTGGATGGCAAAGTATCCGCCGTATCGAAGACAGCCGTTGAAATCGCAACGAGTAATGGTGAAAAGATTTCCGTTCCTCTGAAAATCGAGGAGGTTGAATACGAACCGTTGCTGAAGTCGGGCGTCGATGTAGTGGCGGGTCAGACTCTTGCAGGCGAAAAGGTGGTAGCGGAGAAGCGAGACGCCGATGGTAATATTCTGCGCAAGGCAACCATTCTTGCCGATGGACCGGCTACGGACCGAGGGCATCTGGCTCTGGGGCGGAACGTGCTCGTTGCCTTTATGCCATGGAATGGATACAATTTTGAAGACGCGATTCTCATCAGCGAACGGATTGTAAAGGATGATGTTTTTACATCCATTCATATTGAAGAGTATGAGATCCAGGCCCGTGAAACCAAGCTGGGACAGGAAACCATCACCCGTGATATTCCCAATTTAAGCGATAAGGCTTTCCGTGATCTGGATGAAAACGGTATTGTTCGTGTAGGGGCAGAAGTAAAGGCGGGCGATATTCTGGTGGGTATGGTGACACCCAAAGGGGAGTCTGATCTAACTCCAGAATACAAACTCCTTCATTCAATCTTTGGCGAAAAAGCCAAAGAAGTGCGGGATACCTCGCTGCGTATGCCCAACGGAACCGAAGGCATCGTCATTGATGTGAAACGCTACTCTCGCGATCAGGGTGATGAGCTGGCTGCCGGTGTAGAGGAGATGGTGAAGGTCTTTGTTGCCCGCAAGCGAAAGCTGCAGGTGGGTGATAAGATGGCAGGACGCCACGGAAACAAAGGTGTGGTTGCCCGGGTTTTACCAGAAGAAGACATGCCTTTTATGGAAGATGGGACTCCGATGGATATTGTGCTCAATCCTCTGGGTGTGCCTTCTCGTATGAACATCGGCCAGATCTTTGAAACTGAGCTGGGCTTTGCCGGAAACAAGCTGGGCATTCAATTTGAGACTCCAGTTTTCGATGGTGCGAGAGAAGATGATGTTACTGATTATTTGAAGCAGGCAGGTCTGCCTGAAAATTGCAAGTTTACATTGTATGACGGTCGTGAAGGGGGACGCTTTGAAGGAGAGGTTTTCTGCGGATACATTTACATGTTGAAGCTGGCCCACCTGGTGGATGACAAGATTCATGCTCGCTCCACGGGTCCCTATTCACTGGTCACCCAGCAGCCCCTGGGAGGAAAGGCCCAGTTCGGTGGGCAACGTCTGGGTGAGATGGAGGTCTGGGCACTGGAGGCGTACGGCGCATCCCACACATTGCAGGAGCTTCTCACAGTGAAGTCGGACGATATGCTGGGCCGCGCCCGCATTTACGAAGCAATTGTGAAAGGTATCCATTCCATTAAACCCGGTATTCCCGAGTCGTTCAACGTGCTTATGCAGGAGTTGCGTGGTCTTGGGCTGGATATGGCGCTCTATAATACGCGCGATGAACGAATTGAGCTTACAGATCTGGACGATGACATTCATCGAGGCGGACGTAAGAATAAGATCAAGCTGGAAAGCATTGAACGGATCATTTAAAGAGAATGCGGGAGAGAGCATAAATGTCAGGAAAAAACTTCAACGACTTCGATTCCATTCGTATCATGATCGCATCACCCGATCGCATTCGCGACTGGTCCTACGGCGAAGTAAAAAAACCGGAGACCATCAACTATCGAACGCTGCGACCGGAGAGAGATGGTCTTTTCTGTGAACGAATCTTTGGAACCACCAAGGACTGGGAGTGCTACTGCGGTAAGTTCAAATCCATTCGCTACAAGGGTGTTATCTGTGACCGTTGCGGCGTGGAGGTGACCCACTCCAAAGTTCGCCGGGAGCGGATGGGACATGTGGAACTGGCAACTCCCGTAGCTCACATCTGGTTTTATAAAAGCGTTCCCAGCCGTATGGGACTCTTGCTCAACCTTACCATCAACCAGCTCAAAAGCATTCTATACTTTGAAAAGTATGTCATTGTGGATCCTGCAGACTCTGGACGCGAGAAGGGTGAGCTGATCGATGAAGAAGAGTATAATGACTACCTGGATGAGTATGGCGATAAATTCGCGGCCATGATCGGTGGCGACGCCGTGAAGGAGCTTCTCACTCGAATCGATGTGGACAGCGAAATCCGGGACATTCGCAGTCATATCCAGGATAGGTCGCGTGTGACCGATCGTAAGTACCTCAAACGCCTGGAGGTGCTTGAAGCACTTCGTGAGTCTGGCAACAAGCCCGAGTGGATGATGCTGGATGTTGTGCCTGTGATTCCGCCTGAGTTGCGCCCTATGGTTCAGCTGGAAGGTGGACGTTTTGCCACGTCAGACCTGAACGATCTTTATCGTCGTGTTATAAATAGAAACAATCGACTCAAACGACTTCTGGCACTCAAGGCTCCGGAAATCATTGTACGAAATGAAAAACGTATGCTGCAAGAAGCAGTGGATGCGCTCTTCGACAACAGTCGACGCAAACGTGCTGTGAAAGGCAAAGGAAACCGTCCACTTAAGTCTCTATCCGATATGCTCAAAGGTAAGACTGGACGTTTTCGTCAAAATCTCCTTGGAAAGCG
>JBNLFC010000267.1:0-5623 GCA_050305335.1 Leptospirales bacterium | reverse complement strand
GGGTGTGGCTCGCGCCGACACTCGGTGAAGACAATGAAGAGATGATTCCGCGACGCAGTTTCGGCTACGACACCTTGGTGCTGGCTGTGGGCAGCATTTCCAACGACTTTGGAACGCCTGGGGTCGCCGAGCACTGTTGGTTCCTCGACAGCCTCCCTGAAGCAGAACATTTTCAACAACGCTTGCTGGAGACTGTCGGGTCTAACATCGCTCTCCTCATTGACCTGATTCCCAAACTTGAGAAAGTAATCGGTCAGAAATATTCTCCGGCGCCGCTGCCACTTCAGGAAGCAGCCAATCGATATGCTATTACAATGATCGGATTTTTCCAGTGCTTGATTGACGCTGATCATCCCCTGGTTTTGTTTCTGGACGATCTTCAGTGGGCAGATGCAGCCTCCATTGAGTTTATTAAAATGATATTCACCCGTTCCACCAGGAAACATTTTCTTCTTGTGGCGGCTTTGCGTGGCAATGAAATCACGGATGAGCACCCTGTTAAAACACTGCTTGAAACCGTAAGCAAAGAAGTGACCAACAATCATGCTATCAATCTCCAGGGGCTGAATGAAACTGATACAGTACAGATGCTATGCGACGCATTGAGCGCGCCACGCGAGCTGGTCTCTCCTCTTTCCGCTACTCTATTTCAAAAAACAAACGGCAATCCTTACTTCATTCGACAGATTTTAAACTCTCTACGCCGGGAAGGAATTCTTGTGTATAACCGTTCTATTTCCAGATGGGAATGGGATAATAAAAAAGTGAGTTCTCAGAACATTAGCGACAATGTAATTGATTTAATGTTGCAGCGCATTGATCTACTCTCCGGCGAGCAGAAAAAATTTCTTCAGGTCTCATCCTGTTATGGAAATATGTTCGATCCCTTTTTTATCGGATACGCGTTAAAGGAGTCTCCAGAAAATATTCAGCGATGGTTAAGCGAATGCATAGAAGAAGGGCTGATCGCACCGGTGAATGGAAAAGTAAGATTTACACATGATAAAATTCAACAGGCTGCCTATGCCAGTTTATCACTGAGCGAGGCAAGAAGCATTCACCTCAATCTTGGCTGGTCTCTGCTGGAAAAACAGCAAGGACGTGAGCAATTGATGTCAGCGGTTCAGCAGTTGAATTATGGAATTCCGCTTATTTCGGCCAATGGAGACAAATTACGCATTGCCCAGTTGAACCTGGAAGCCGGGAAATTTGCACGAAGCTCCATGGCATACGAAAGTGCTCGCTCTTTTTTCTCCAATGGAATTGAATTGCTCGATGGTAGCCTGACGAACTATGACTTATTGCTCGAACTTGAAATTCAGGAAGCTGAAACCGAGTTTTCTCTGGGAAATATTCCCACTTCTATAGAAAAGTTTAAAAAACTACTGAGCTATCAGGAGTTGAGTGAATTATACAAAGGAAGAATTTATGCACAATTAATCGATATCCACACCGTCGAGATGAAGCTAAGCGAATCCATCCGAATTGGCAAGCAGGCCCTGAAAGAGCTGGGTCTGGAATTGCCTGAAGAAGACGCTGGTCTGAATGTAGCAGAATCGATTCGTGCCATGGAAACGAAAATCAATGATTTTCTAATGGATTTTCCCAACATTGTTTCCGAATTAAATGATCTTTCCGTCGCAACCATTATGAGGTTGCTTGCACATTTATCTGCTCCAGCTTACATTGCAGGCTCGCCCTTATTCTCCGTAGTCACATTGAAAATGATAGAACTTTCCATTGCTCACGGCATTGCTCCTTTCTCTGCGCTTGCGTTCAGTGCCTATGGAATGCTTATAGCATACGTTTTAAGAGATTATAGTAGAGCGAATGAGTATGCAAAAATAGGTTCGGCTATAGTTAAACAACTCAATGCGGAAGCTGTTTCAACCCGCGTAACTTTTTACAATGCAACGTTCAATCTCCACTGGAAAGAGCCTCTGGAATCTACCATTCACTTGCTGGATGATGGATGGAAAAGTGGAATAGCGACCGGAGATCTTCAGTTTGCATCTTACTGCATCAATTACATTCATGTTCATGGTCTATTCTCAGGTCAGTCGCTGCAAGAGCTAGATCAGAGCATGGAACGTTATTTTGAAAAAATGGTTCTAATGAAACAGGAAGATGCGTTATTTCTTTTTTTACCGATAAAAAGAACCATAAAAGCCTTTCGCAGCTACAGTGATAAGATGCCCGACATTCTGGTTGATCTTGGCGGAGAAGGCATGATTCAAGACTGGATTGCTATGGGAAGCATGACCGTAGTGAATCAATATTTTGAATTGAAGTCATTGATTGCACTACTTTATGAAAAGCCAGACGTTGCCCTGGAAGCGGCTACTGAAGCAAGAAAAAGCATTCGCGGCGTTGCCGGCATGACCTGGGTAGCACAGCATCACTTTATTTTTTCGCTTTCCACCATAGATATGTGTCGAAAGCAAAATCTTCCCGCCACAACTGAGCTGGAAAAAATCAAAAAGTATCGAAAGGATCTGCGGCTCTGGGCTGCAGAATCTCCGGCTAACTATAATGCAAAACATCTGCTTGTGGAAGCTGAGGTTGCCGATCTCACCGGGGAATCCGCAGGCATTGTCCTGGATATGTACGATCGCGCTATTGATGCTGCACGGAACGCACGAAATAGTATGGACGAAGGTCTGGCGGAAGAGAGAGCGTCGGCCTGCTGGGCTCGACGGGAGAAACCTTACCTGGCCGCCCTCTATCTGGAGCGAGCTATGTTGACTTATGAGGAGTGGCATGCAGAGGGAAAAGTCAAACAAATCTTGCAGACTCATGCGGAACTGCTGGCTCAATTCTCATATATTCGGAATGAAAAAAGCAGCGCCAGTAGCAGTACAACCGGCGATCAGTTGCACGCTGTGGATATCCAATCAGTTTTGAAAGCTTCGCAAGCAGTTGCCGGCGAGCTAGTAATGGATCGAATGCTGGCACGCTTGATAGAACTGGTCATTGAAAGCGCTGGAGCTGAATCAGGGTTTTTGCTGCTTGAACAAAACGGTGAATGGTGTGTGGTGGCCGAAAAATCGGATTCCCGGCATAAAGCCGATGTTCTTCAATGGAAGCCAGTTACCGAAGTTCAGGCCATTCCCGAGTCAGTCATACGTTATGTTTCTAGAACACGCGAAACTGTGAATCTGGACGATGCGACACGCTCCACGCTCTTTGGCACCGACCGAAGTATCGCGCAAAGACGGGTTAGATCGGTCATATGCATGCCTGTATTGAATCGTGGTATTTTGAGCGGTATTCTCTACCTTGAAAACAATCTTGCCACCCATGCTTTCACGAGAACCCACACGAAAATTCTACAATTGCTCACCATGCAAGCGATCTCTTCCCTGGAAATCTCTCGCTATTTCGCACGTGTCCAGATGCTGAACAAATCTCTCGAATCTGAAATTGATGAACGAAAGCGAACAGAATCTAAACTGGAGTATCTTGCCAATCACGATGCGCTTACCTCCTTGCCCAATCGAAGATTGTTTTATGATAGAGTTCAGCATAGTATTGCCCGGGCACGCAGAGCTGGCGAAGGGGTTGCGGTTCTTTTTCTGGATCTTGATCAATTCAAAGTGATCAACGACACTTTGAGTCATCAAGTGGGGGATCATCTACTGCAGAAAGTTGCAGAAAAATTGAACAGTTCGCTACGTGAAGGCGATACCCTCGGTCGATTGGGTGGCGATGAATATGTACTTCTGATAGAAGGTTCCCCCGATCTACATGAATTGACCTTCATTGCTGAAAAAATTCTCTCTCTTTTTAAAGAAACGTTTCATGTGGATGGATATGATCTTTATCCCACATGCAGCGTAGGAATATCCCGGTTCCCGGATGATGCCCAGGACGCCGATGCACTGATGAGGAATGCCGACGCGGCTATGTACCAAGCAAAGGAGAAGGGAAGGAATATGTATTGCTTCTTCTCCCGGGAATTGGCCGAAGCCGCATCACAACAATTGAGTCTGGAGCGCGATTTGCGCAGAGCAATCTCTGCACAGGAATTCGAGCTTCACTTTCAACCTCAGGTGGCGTTGGAGAGCGGACGTATAGTGGGAGGTGAGGCCCTGATACGATGGAACCATCCGGAAAAGGGACTGCTCCTTCCAGAGCATTTTATCGGAGTGGCCGAAGAGAGTGGATCAATCGTTGCCATAGGTGAATGGGTTTTGCGGCAAGCCTGTCAGCAGCTAGCTTTATGGAAAAGCAGAGGCCTTTCCATTGAAAGGTTGGCAGTGAATGTTTCCGGCATACAGTTTTCCTGGACCGGCGGATTCGCCGAGACAGTGAGAAAAGTCGTTATGGAAACAGGAATCGATCCTCAAATGCTGGAAATAGAAATCACGGAAAGCGTGATCATGCAAGATACAGAGTTTGCTTTGAAAGCACTGGCAGATTTAAATCAAATGGGTGTAAGACTTGCCATCGATGATTTTGGAACAGGCTACTCCTCGCTATCCTATCTGAAGCGGTTGCCTGTTGAGCGATTGAAAATAGATCGTTCGTTCGTAAGCGGTCTTCCAGAGGCAACGGACGATGCGATGATCGTTGAATCAATACTCGTGCTCGGTAAAAACCTCGGGAAACGCATTGTTGCCGAAGGTGTGGAGACGCAAGAGCAGCTCCGATTCCTGGTAAAAGCGGGTTGCAGTGAAGGTCAGGGTTTTCTATTCGGCCAACCCATGGCGGTTGAAAAATTTACGGAATACCTGGAAAAAACCTCTATATAAAACTCATCGAAAAAATGACATCCATGAGATTCAGGATGCATCTCCCGCTTGCGCGATAGACTCTAAAAGGGTTTTACTACGACCATAATAACTATACCAATCATTAAAAGGGTCGGCAATTCGTTCAACATACGAAACATTTTATGAGGATAAATGACACCGGAAAGTAACCGCTTTCGGAAATAGATGGCCAGTCCGTGTTGAAAGACCAGGATACTTACCAGAAAGACCTTAATCCATATCCACCACATGGTTGAAAAAACATCCCATTGCAGAATGAACATCCATGTTCCGAAAAAAATCGTAGAAATTGCAGCGGGCGTCATTATAATGCGAATCAGCTTTTCTTGCATGGTAGCCAGAGTCGAACGTGTCTCTTCACTTTCAGTCATTGAATGGTACACAAATAAGCGCCAGATATAGAAGATTCCAGTGAACCAGGAAATCAAGCTCACTATATGAAGAACTTTCAACCACAGATAAAGCATGGACCATGGGAGCTCTCCAGAATGAAAGAGGCAACTCACTTTCCTTATGGGGATGGCATCTTTGAACAAAATGCGTCTAAAAAAAGAAATCACAGGTTAATTCATGCTACCGACAATAATCAAAGAATTCATAGAAGAAGAGCATATTATGAGCGTGGTCTTTGTCAGTGATGAGAGGTTTTTTCCCTTTCACTGCTTTTTTGTCCTTGATGACGAATCCACCTTGTTCCTATTCAAATCCGCACCCTCCTCGGACCATTCACAAAGATTGACAATGCCCGTAACGGCCTCCGGGCTCATTGACAACCATGCAGATACAGTTGCCTTCATCCAAGGTGTGCAGATCCTTGGAACTATCTTTCCGTATAGCAATGACCCACC
>JBNLFC010000266.1:0-5625 GCA_050305335.1 Leptospirales bacterium | reverse complement strand
TATTGCAGCTTTGAAGCTTCTGGGCGTAGAGGAGATCGTATCCTTTTCTGCAGTGGGCTCTCTTCGTGAGGAGATTCCGCCAAGGGACTTTGTTTTACCTTCCCAGCTTTTTGACCGCACAAAAGGGGTTCGACCTTCCACTTTTTTTGAAGGAGGTGCGGTAGCCCATGCTACATTTGCGGATCCTTTTGCCCCTTATCTGGCTGATCTCATTTTCCAGCATAGCAGTGTCTTACAGGGAGCAAAAATGCATAAAGAAAAGACTCTGGTTGTAATGGAAGGGCCTGCATTCTCCACGCGTGCGGAATCCAACTTTTATCGCAGCATTGGAGGTGATGTGATTAATATGAGTGCATTGCCCGAAGCAAAGCTGGCACGGGAATTGGAAATTTCGTACCAGATGGTCTGTATGTCAACAGACTATGATTGCTGGAAAGTGGAAGAGGAGGCTGTTACAGTGGAGACAGTCATTGCCAACCTTAACATGAATGCGGATAACGCAAAAAGATTGCTGGGAGCTGTTCTTCCTCATATGAAAGGTGAGAGCCCTTTGAAAGGGAGCATGAAAAATGCGATCATAACGGCCCCTGGCCACAGGGGTGAAGCTGCAAAAAAGAGATTGGAAGCTCTTTTACCGGGATATCTTTAGGCTGGTAATCTGGCTTTCAGGGGTATTGAAGCATGAAAATTGTACTATTCCGGAGGGGCCATTTGAACCAACGGCATCAAATCGGAATTGGGCTATTTCCCTTTGTCCTGACTGCAACATTTATTTGTTTTGCCCTGGTCAAAGGCTCATTGCATGGGCAGACCGTTAATCTGGGAACGCAGCCGGGAGGCGAAAAAAGACCTACTCCAGAGGACCCTTCGTATCAGGAAAGTGTATTAACGCCGACCATGCGGCGAGCACAGGAAAATAATTTCAGCGCCACAGGAGCCCTTTTATTGAATCCCGCTGGATCTATCGACATGCAAGCCTTTACAGCGGCGCGTCAGAAACAGGAAGAGGCAAAGGCAAAAGCAGCCTCCAGACGCTTTCAGCGCGAGATTGATGAAATTCCAGGAGGCAGAGAGCGTGTAATCCTGGAGAGATCCGTTATGCGACAATTTGGCGTGGACGAAATTCCCTATCAATGGCGAAAGGAAGAGCCGCATCACGAAACCGGATGGCGCAGATTTCAGGTCACCTTTTTTCTCTCCATGCCCATTACTATGGGCGCAGTATACGTCATCGCAAGAGGATTGAAGTCCAGTGCCGGTCAATCAGCGCGTCGATACACCGGTGGAGAGACGGCAGGAATGGTCTTCACCGGGCTTTTGTTTTCAGGTGGAATTGCTTTTTACGACTATATAAAATGGAAGGAGTTGCCTTCTTCGAGGGATGAAGAGACAAAAGAGAGTGAAAAACAATCGTATAGAGCGCCGGACGTGAGAGACTGGATTCGTGCCGACAATTTACCGCTCTACCGGTTGGATCAATATATTGCCAGTGGAAAATCCGGTGACTCCAGGTTTCAATTTGGTTTCGCTATCAGTTTTTAATCCGTTCTTTTCGCTTGACCGATAAGCAAGTAAAAGCTTTCATCCGAATTCTATGGCGAAATCAAAGAATCCGAACAAAGGAGAGGGAAAAGAGGGTGGAATTGACTCGCTGGATGATATTGAACTGCTCAACCTCTATAAATACCCTGAATTTTATTCGAACTCGCTCCTGAATGAGTTAAAAAACTCTCGTTCAGCCCAGCGGCGTCTGGAGGAATTGCTCGCAGAGCGTCCATCAGAACGTAAAACGAATTCGGATCGTGCCTACAGGAAGAGTGTAGATGAGAAAGAGAACAATTCCCTTCAATTGGAGAAGAGTGGGGAGAAGTCTGGTGACCCACCGACAGTTCAATCCAGCATGAATGACTTTGTAAAATACTTGAAGAAGTTGATACCATGAGAGAAGTAAAAATTGGAGTTCTTGGCGCGGGTGTTGTGGGAAGGGGGCTGATCACCTCGCTCAGACAACAGGCGGAGAGATTGAAATCTAGAACCGGGATTGAGTTCAAGATTATCGCAGTATTTGATCGCAGCTATGCAAAGAAAAAGGAGATCCTTGCAAATATTCCGGCCTCTGACGACGCCGCAATCGTCGTGGATAATCCTGAAGTGGAAATTGTTGTTGAGCTGATCGGAGGACAGGACACTGCAGGCTCTCTGGTGAACCGCGCGCTTGAGAACGGTAAGTCAGTGGTCACCGCTAACAAAGCTCTGCTGGCCAGATCGGGCCGGGAAATCTTCGCTCTTGCGCGTGAAAAAGGGTGCAGTATTGGATTTGAAGCTGCAGTAGCAGGCGCACTACCTGTCATTCACACTCTTCGCCGGGGCCTGGTTGTGAACGATGTCATTGCTCTGTACGGTATTTTAAATGGAACCTGCAATTTTATTATCACGCGCATGCAGCAGGACGACATGGATTACGATGCTGCGCTGAAACTTGCTCAGGAACGTGGCTTTGCCGAGGCCGATCCCTCTTTCGACGTAAACGGAAATGACGCTGCTCAGAAACTGGCTCTCCTGGCGGGACTTTCATTTGATACTTTCATTCCCGAAGAGATGATCCATGTGGAAGGTATTACTGCCATTCGCAAAGTGGACCTGGAAATTGTAAAGGGTATGAACAGCGTGGTCAAGCTGCTGGCTATTGCGCGTCAGTTGCCTGATGGAAGCGTTCAACTTCGGGTACATCCCGCAATCATTGCCGATTCCCATGCTCTGGCCAATGTGCTGGAGGAGAAAAATGCCATCTATTTTGAAACATCCCATTCAGGTCCTGTGTTTATCATGGGCAGGGGAGCCGGTTCCCTTCCCACCGCAGCTTCGGTCATCAGCGATCTGGTTTCCATTGCTCGCAACGGTGTGGAGCCGGAACGCTGGATGGGAGGAGAGAACATTATACGAATTTCTCCGCAAAATCGTTACAGGTTTTATCTCCGGTTTCAAACCCAGGATCGTCCTGGAGTGCTGGCCGAAATTGCCCGCATTCTAGCGGCGCAAGGAATTTCCATTGCCACTGTACACCAGCAGGAAGGGATGGAGCCCGTGGATGTGGTGGTCATTACCCATCGTGCGGATGAGTCCGCCCTGTTGCAGGCGCTTCATGAGGTAGATCACTTACCCATTATTTTGAATCCAACGGTGTACATTCGTATCATGGAAGATCTGTAGTAGCGTTGTTGCTTTTGCAGGGGAGCGGTTGAATTGGAGAAACCTTGCTCATATCCATGTCGACTTGTTGTCCATAGCCTGCCGGAGGGCAGGTCTCATATAGATGTATTTGTAGATCCCGGTAAAAACGAGCCCCTTGTAACATTCGAATTACCTATCTCCTGGCTGGAACGTTTTGATTGTAATGAAAGGGGTGGCGGTGAAGAAAAATTTAAAGTCGTCATCAATGCCCTGAAAACCACCCCCGCCGGGGGGGATCCGTTAGACCCCAAAGGACCTATTTACCGCATTCCCGCCTGCCGAAAAGAAGATCATCGCCCCCTTTATATGCACCATACGGGTGCCATCGGCAATGATCGAGGCGTCATTCGTCAGCTTGCTGATGGTACCTTTGAGGGCGATCCATGGAGTGCGACCATTCTGGAAGTACGCCTTGAGCCTACTTTTTGAGTTGCGGGGGCGAGCAGTCCGTTCGACCCTGGACGCTTACTATCAGCAAGGAGGGGGATCGATCCTCAGGAACGCAAAAAATGCGGACAAAGGACTCCCTGTAAAAAAATAAATATGCCGGTTCCATTTATTGATTTGAAACGATTTGAAGAGGGATTCATAGACAGATGGATGGAGAGAGTCCATGATCTTACCGTAAATACCCGTTTTGTGGGTGGTCCTGATGTGGAAAAACTGGAGAAGCGTCTTGCTGCGGACAACCAGGTGAAATACGCCGTAGGTTGTTCCAGCGGAACTGATGCCATTCAACTGGCACTCCGGGCTGTTGGTGTAGGCCGCGGAGATGTTGTCCTTCTTCCCGACTCTACTTTCTGGGCAACGTTCGAAGCTGTAGTCAATGTGAACGCTCAGCCGGTAACCGTGGATATCAATCGAGAAGATCTCCAGATGGATTTTGATGCATTTAAGTCCGCGGTAGAGAAATATAAACCTAAAGCAGCCATACTTGTGCATCTCTATGGATGGGGATCGGCCCGTCTGGACGATTTTCGCTCCTTTTGTCGTGAGAAGAAGATCGTGCTTATAGAGGACGGTGCCCAATCTTACGGCGTGGAGTGGAAGGGAAGTTCCATTTACAGAGAGGCTGAGCTTGGCACCATAAGTTTTTACCCGGCCAAGACTCTGGGAGCAGCAGGCGATGCAGGAGCCATCACAACCAATAGTGAAGAGATTGCCGAGAAGATGCGTTCTTTAGCCAATCATGGGAGGGAACAACACTACGCTCACGGTGACGTCGGATGGAATGCGCGTCTCTCCTCACTTCAGGCTGCATTTCTGGATCTTTCTCTGGATTACTTTCCTGCAAGACTGGAAAGTCGTCGAAAAACCGCCCTCAGGTATCGTGAATTGCTTCCACAAATGGGAATTCATTGTGTCAATCCACCTGCGGGCTATACAGAAAACGGATATTTAAACGTTACACTCCATGAAAACTCCAGACGGGAAGAATTGAAGAAAGTGCTGGGCGATAAAAAAATTGGCTTTGGCATAGTCTACCCTGGTCCCGTATCCGAACAAAAAGGTGTGGAATCCTACATTCACGGCAAGGTGGGGGGAGAAAATGCGAAGTGGCTGGCTGCTTCAGTACTGAACTTGCCACTGTTCCCATACATGACTGATGCAGAATTTGAAGAGGTAGTTGCGGCACTCAAGTGATTGGTCAATTGGCGGTCGGTGTCTGTCCCTTCCCGATCAGGGATGTGAACAGACACTTTTTCATTCTATTCTCCGCTTACTTCGCTCGCTTTTCCCTCTCCATCGAAGGTGACATTTACCCCTCTTGCCCTTGTAATGGGATAAAACCATTCATTGGACTGTAGTGAGTCTGTCGCGTAGTAGGGCGGATATCCGTAAGACATAACAACGGCGCGTTTACTCATCCCGGCACTGATACGTCCCTTTTTAATCATTTCCCTTTCCAGTTGTGTCAATCCCTGGCTGGAAACAGGTCTTCTGGAAAACGTTCGCTGAAATATCGCTCCAATAGATTGATTGGAATAGGCAATATCATTCAAAATGGCATGGCGACCATGCCGTCCTTTCACCTGGATGATAATGGCATCAGTGGTGACATCAAGAATGCGCACCGGAGTATTGATGCGCACCGGTCGACGTGCCGAGTGGAAGTTTAAAGTCGATGATCTTCTGCCTTTAAAGTAAACATTGTGCTTCAGATAATAAACTTTGCCTATGACTCCCTCGCCTCGGAGTTGAAGAGCCTCCTCCCGTGAAGGAGAACTGGAACATCCGCTCATCAATACCAGTGAACTTATCAAAATAGTCCAACTGATTTTACCGAGCATCTTCACATTCTCCATACCGGTAGCTCCTTGGGATTTGACTCTGTGGTTCAGTAAGTGAATCATTGCTGGCCTCCCTCAGGTGCAGGGGTTTCTGGCAATGCAG
>JBNLFC010000265.1:0-5627 GCA_050305335.1 Leptospirales bacterium | reverse complement strand
CCGTTGTCACCAGATCCTCCGTTGTCACCAGATCCTCCGTTGTCACCAGATCCTCCGTTGTCACCAGATCCTCCGTTGTCACCAGATCCTCCGTTGTCACCAGATCCTCCGTTGTCACCAGATCCTCCGTTATCGCCGGATCCTCCGTTGTCACCGGATCCTCCGTTGTCACCGGAATTACTGTCACCAGTTTCAGCTGCTGGATTGTCCGCCAGAGGATCGCCAGAAGAATCAGGATTGGTAAGTTGTCCATCGCCGCTAATTCCGAGAAGAATAGCACTGAGAGAGTCGCTTTTCTTATTGGAACAGGATGTATAAAAGGTAATAATGGCCAGAATTAAAAAATAAATAAACGAATGCTTTAACTTCATTATGCCCCCCTTATGGTGCGTTGAGAATAAAACTACCGCAAAAAATTGGGAACTCTTTTTTTAATCTTCAAGGGAGCTCATGACCGCAGTATTGCATTTCAAGCAAATGATGAACCAATACAGTCACATTTCTTCTCCTTTCGCCTTCGCCGTAGAGGCATTCAGCGCACGGCTTTGCTCGTTGAGGGTAACGGCAATCATTTTGTCTATATGTTTCCGGGACGGCTACACACTGCGTTTTGCGTACCAGAACTTGCCAGAAGGGATATAACTCAATAGCAATGCAACAGACAGAATGGAACATAATATTGGGTATGATCTCATTACCTTTGCCAGCGCTTCTTTTCCACTATTATTATCGCAACTTTGCCACTCAACGCCTTCGTTTCTTGAATTTCGTCTTTTTATTCATCGGACTTCTTTTAACCCCTCCGATCATTCTTATTCAGCGTTCCGTAGCCGGTCAGGCAGATCCTTTTCTAAAGGCATTTGTTTATGCAGCGTTACTGGAAGAGCTTTTGAAGTTTGCGATGCTTCGGGTCTTAATTGCATGGGACCGGAGAAACCTCTCTCCGGTGACTGGCATATTGAATGCTATTCTGTTGAGCACAGGTTTCGCATTGGCAGAAAATCTTCAATACATAGCCGCATCAGCCGGTGGAACGAGTATACTCAGAAATATCAGCTCTATACCAATGCATATTTTCTCCGGTGGACTCATGGGCTTTTTTCTCTATCTCAGAGCATTGAATCAGTCCGACTATGGAAGCGAAAAAAAAGAACAACATAAACTTCATACTCCCTTTTTTTATTCACGTACAGGATTTCTTTCGGCCAGCGCGCTTCTTTTGCCATGGATTTACCACGGAGGGTATGACTACATTCTTTTAATGGGTAAACAATGGCATTATGCGCTTCCTTTCTGGTTGCTTCTGGGTGCAGGTGGCGTTCAATACGCATTGACCAGATCCAGACCCCTTCCCGACAGTAACCAACTCAAAAATCTTCGCCTGCTTGCCGACGAGTGGGAACTTATTTTTCAACAGAAGATATACGAAAGCTGGATGAGCAACTATCACAGATGGATAGAAGATCCAATACGCTGGTTGAAAAAAGAAAAAATTGATTCATGGAACATCGCACTTTTTGGTTTTTTCACCCTCCTTGGATTTGCTTTGCTCTTTGTGGATCAACACTTTTCACATCGTCTCTATCAGGGCGCACGAATAACTCAAGAAACAAGGTTGGCTTTGCTCTTTTTGCTGCCAGAGAGTCTGGGTCTGGTTTTTCTGCTGGCAGATCGTCTGAATATCATGGTGCTGCACGATTTTATCATGCACAAACCAGTGAGTATAATCGCAGAATTAAATTACACATTGAACGAAATTAGCCACTCAGAAGATATAGTACTCTTCGACCTGCTGCCAGCCAGTCTATTTCTAACTGCAAGAAGCGACCTTCCATCCAACGAAGCTATGACTATGGTATTTCCCCGTCTGGCAAAAAAGAAAGTCCGGGTATCGGGGCGCGTTGTCTGGATAAACAAAAACAACCCTGAATTACCATACGGTGCCATTTTCAGGATAGAGAGCTTCGGAATAGACTACCTGGTTTTAAGAATTTCACACACAATACAGAAGATGCATAGACGTCTAACGCAAAAGGATTTACAGAGATAAGCGTCTTCCATTTTCTGAGACTTCACATCGCGAGCTGATGTTCAAAGTTGAAGTTCGAAGCTTTTATAAATCTCATCAGGAATCGGTTGAGCATGTCCATACCACTGCACCAGCAACGCATTCCACTGCTGTTCTTTCAAAGCTTCACTGTCCAGATTTTCTGAAGCCCGATTCCTGACTTCCGCCGAATCAGATTGTAATTCTGGTTTCAGGAATCTCTTAAGGGGAGAAAGATCTGCCCGATAATCACGCTTCAAAATTGTGCTGCCAAGAGACGCAATCAGCGCCGGGTCCCCGGTGGCAGATGCACAAAAACGCGTAGATTCCATTTGAAGAATTCCAGAAGCCAGAGGATCCGCCTTGATCATAGCAATCACATAGGGGGAGTAGACCCTGTATGCTTCCGAACTAAATCTTAAATCAGTGCCAGCAGGAGGAAAGCTCTGATTTAGTGTCTCTTCTATCTCACTATCCAATAGATTCATGTTCCTGCTCAGACTCTCCTGCAAAACGTTCATCGAACGCCGGGCAGATGGTAACCGCAACATTTTCCCGTTAGACCCTTGCATGGAGACAAGATAACTCCATTGCACGGCTCTGGAGATGTTTTTCTCGACAGACAGAAGATCTGTCATAGTGTTACAGAGGGAGCGAGCGGATGGATCAGTCTGAATGCCCAGAAAATAATAAAGAAAAGCAAGAGAATGGCGACCTTCCATCTCAGCTATGTCACCCAGAGCAATCAAAATCTTTGACTGCTCTTTCTTTGACTGCACCAGGGCTAGCTGAAGCTGTTTTCTTGCAATGGACAACTGGTTCATCTGCAAAGCCAGTTCTCCCAACATCCTGTTGGATCTACTGCGTTCCCGCCCCAGTTCCGCATTTGCCTCCAGAAGGAGTACTCCCTCAAGAGTTCGCGCGGGATTGGCAAGACGTGTGGTGGATATATCAAGAATCTGTTCATCGGAAAAAAATCCCGACTGCACCATCTTCCGCTGCAATTCGGCAAGAGGTTCCCTTTTATGGAATCTTGCCAGAAGGAGAGAAAGATTGTCCCACACAACGAGTTTCTTCGACTCACTTACCAGTTTACCGAGTATCTCATACGCCTGATAGTCCTGCCCTGTTCGCGATAATGCCACTGCCTTTTCATGCAGTTCATCCACTTGACTGGCCTGTGCAAGCTGAATCAACAACTGATCCGGCTCAATATTGTTATATTGGGAGTCCAGATAGGTAAGCTCCTGCACCCTTTCTCCATAAAGGTCTCTGTGGGAGTCGGTGATGCTGTCTACGACGTCAAGAAGCATACACCCTTCACCAGGCAATGGCACCAACAGGAATACCACAAAGACCATCTTTGTGATGATCACAGGAAGTCGTGAATTCATTCCGGGGCGAGTTCTTAAATGAATGCTACGCAAGTATCTGAAAAAAGTTTTGAGTATGGTCTGAGTAAATTCCATAGAACTGCCGCTCGCTTCGTTTTCTCGAAAGGTCTTTGACATTCTGGAATATTGCGAACTTTTCATCCTTTTTTCTGGAAGACCGGGGTCAAGAGAAAAAGTAGAAGCTGGAATATGAAAGCAATGCATCGATTTTCTCTCCATCCAGTCGGAAGCCTCAATGAAAAGTTGAAATTTTACCCCTTCTCTTGGAAAGTGACATAAGATGAGCACGCAGGGAATCCTCGATTTCTCGGCAAAAACCGGTGAGATCAATAAGCAATCCGCCAGGATCGACTTTTCCTTATACAGGTGGTTTTATAATAGAGAAAATCTCTCTTTATCCAGTAGCGTAATCGCTGCCTATGAAATTCGTATAAGCCATGCTTTCGATAAACTCAGTTCCCTCTCCAACTCCAGAACACGTCTGCTTCCCCATCAGCTGGAGGCCACACACCGCGTAGCCACGTCGCTTACACCCCGCTTCATACTGGCAGACGAAGTAGGACTGGGAAAAACCATCGAAGCCGGATTGGTGATGAAAGAACTGATGCTCCGTCGCGGTTATTCGAGAGTCTTTGTCGCCGTACCCGCTCCATTGACCATGCAATGGATTCAGGAGATGAAGGGTAAATTCAACGAAGAGTTTGTGCTGCTGAATAGAAAAAATTTCAAAAGCATCGCTCAGGCCTGGCATAAGTATCCGCGTATAATTACGTCCATCGACTTCATCAAAAATGAAAATTATGCCATTGAGATCCTGAAGGCCAGATGGGATGTCGCGGTCTTTGATGAAGCTCACAGACTTCGACGGGATTACTCCCGATCCACGAGAGCTTATACTTTTGCCGAATCTATGGCACAGAAATGCGAAGCTCTTCTTCTACTCTCTGCCACTCCCTTCCGTGGAAAAATCGAAGAGCTCTATTATCTGGTCCGGCTGGTAGACCCTTATTTACTGGGACCCCATACGTCTTTTGTACAGGAGTATGTAGTAAATCAAAAAGAGGAAGGGGCGGACAATCGAAGCATGGGTGATCTTCGAGAGAAGATTTCAAGAATTTTGATACGCCGCCGTAAGGTAGAGGTAGGCGGATTCACCAAAAGACATGCATGCACCATACGTTTCGACCTCTCTCCGGAAGAGAGAGCTTTTTACGAAGCCACTACAGAATACGTGAAGCGTGAATACAATCTCGCAATGGCAAAAAAAAACCGGGCTGTGGGATTTGTAATGATTGTATTTCAGAAACTTCTGGACTCTTCCACACGAGCGCTTCTCCGGGCTCTGGAAAGACGACGCCAGATGCTGGAACACAAAATGCACGGCTATACCAGATTAAATCAAGCTACCCGTCCCTACTTGCAGGGTAATCCTTTTTTGAGACCCTCTTTTTCAGAAGAGCCAGAATCACCCCTTTTACCAGAAATGCCTCTCAGCGAGAGCGAAACGCTTCGAGGCCACTTCGATTTACCAGAGCTATTGGAAGATGATTTAAGCATTTCCGAAAAGCTTGATGAAATGGAAGAACCCGAAGACTATTTTCAGGAAGACGATGGAAACGAAATCTCTTTGAAAGACATGCGCAAAGAGATCTTGATGTTGAATCACCTGATTGATCTGGGGCGATCCATTCGTCAGGATCGCAAACTGGTAAAGTTGAAAGAGACCATTCGCAGATTGAAAAAAGAGGGTTACTACAAATTCATTATTTTCACTCAGTTTAGATCCACTCAAGACTATCTTGCTGAATCACTGGCTGACGAGTTTCGCATTACACTCTTTCATGGATCACTGACGCTGGCCGGCAAAGAGGATGCTGTCATTGAATTCAAAAAAGAGAGCGAAATTTTTATCAGCACGGAAGCAGGAGGCGAGGGACGCAATCTCCAATTCTCCAACTGCCTGATCAATTATGACCTCCCCTGGTCTCCATTGAAAGTGGAACAACGAATTGGCCGGGTTCACAGATTTGGCCAGCAACGAGACGTTTATATTTTCAACTTCTCCACCCGTGATACGGTAGCCGAACGCGTTCTGGAGGTTCTGGAACAAAAGATTCGTCTTTTTGAAGAATCCATAGGACCTTCCGATGCGATTCTGGGTGCAGTGGAGGAAGACGGAAATTTTC
>JBNLFC010000264.1:0-5636 GCA_050305335.1 Leptospirales bacterium | reverse complement strand
TCATTGATGCCCTCAACGTAAAGGCCGGCTTTCATCATGAACTCTTTTACTTCCGGATCAGCTTTCAGCCGTTTTTCGAGCTGCTGGCGTACATATTTGCCTGCGCCAGCCAGCTTTTTATGACCGAACGCGTCCACACCGGCCGTAAGATCATATAACTCCTCTCCACTGGAATTCTTCAATCCTTCCGCAACCACAATCATATAGGTTCCAGCCTTCACATCGCTTCGCAAGACCCGGTTTATATAGGTGGTCTTCATATGTTCATAGACCACACCAAAGTCTACCGGAATCTCAGGGATCAATATACAATCAGCTTCAGCCCCGATGCCACCTCGAAAAGCGGTATGACCGCCGTATCGACCAAATACCTCTATAATCATAATACGATTGTGACTCAGGCCTGTTGTCTTGAGTTCGCGGGTAAACGCTGCAATGCGATTCACAGCCGAATCTCCACCCACACTGTACGTTTGCAAATCCAGGTCCATAGTTTTGGGCACGTGAATGCATGGGATTCCATGACTGGATAGATCCACCACGACACTTCCGGTATCGTCGCCGCCGCTGATGATCAGTCCGTCAATACCAAATTTTTTTAGCCCATTTTTGATTCGATCATATCGATTCGGATCAGCGATCTTAGAAATTTTGACCCGGGAGTGGCCTGCTTCAGAGCCAGCCAGAGAGGCCTCAATTCGGCTCACCCTCTCAGCGTTGAGTAAAGTGACATGATCCAGCTCCACAAGATTATAGAGACCGGCATATCCGTTGGGAATCACTACCGATTCTATTCCCAGCGCATAGGCTTCACGTGCCACGCCCTTTATGACAGCGTTCAACCCACCACAATCTCCACCACTTGTAATCAGACCGATTTTTTTGATTTGCATAGGGATCCATTTGCGACAGAGCGCCCGCTGTTGTCAAAACCATTACAATTTCAGGGGACATCTGCGGTGCTCTCTTGCCATTTTGCGATACTGGAAGGTAGTTTAGCGCCAGAAAGCTCAACTTTTTCTACTGGAATTAGAATGCGCAAAAAAAGTCTATTGTGGATACCCCTGAAAGCAATGTTGTGCATGAGGAGACGAATCATGGATTTGAATTTCAGAAAAGCAGACCTCCGGGACCTGGACCTCCTCATTGACTACCGTCTTCTGTTTTTGATGGAGGTTCAGCCGGAACACCAGAAGGAGAGTGCATCAATAAAAAAATCGCTGTTGAATTTTCTAAAGTCCAATCTGGAGAATGAAACACTGCGAATCTGGATGGTCGAAGGCGATCACAGGGTAATCTCCATGGGCTGGCTATTGATTCGGGAGCAGCCCGGCAACCTTGCTCTTCCCCGGGGGCTCACAGGGATCATCCTCAACGTATATACATTACCCGAATATAGAAGAAAAGGGCTCAGCAAAACAATCATAAATCGCCTGGTGGAAGAAGGCAGGAATGCGAACCTGGATCGTATTGAGCTTCGGGCAACCAAAGATGGGGAGCAGCTCTATCGCCAGATGGGTTTTTACGAACCGGTCGAAAAAACCATGGAATTGAAGTTGCGCTGAGTCTTCCCTGAGCCTCCAGGGCATAGTAGTAAATAATGAAAAGAGTTATTCAATCCCATAAAGACATGAGCCTGGAGCTTTTTCCTTTTTCCCTGTTCAACCTTTTGCTCGCTGGAGAAAGCCATTGTGCGCCGCCACCTCGCACTCTGGGGGGATGGCAATTTTCATATACACGGACTGGAGGAGCTCTGGCCTGCGCATACAATTCCATTTCGCCTGACGCCTGGAATCTGACCATGCAACACTGGGCAAGAATCGATCAGGGAGAAGAAAACGACGCCAGAGGGAGAAGCAAAATTTACTCTTTTATGTTATGGAACGAAAAATGCTACTCCGCCATCGGTAAAGGCCCTCGCGTGGAAATAGAAAGCCTGCATGTTAAAGAATATTTTCTTGAACTTTTTCATCTTCTAGCGAATCCATTGTAGCAACCGATAGTGACGGGCTCCGAAACAAGAGAGAGATTATAGCGAGGTAATTTATGAACCCATTTTTCGGGTATTTTTTGAAGCTCTACCAGAATCAGGATGCTCTCCTGCGTCAGAAGTCTAGAATTTTGCTGATTTTGAGCCTGCTTGGTCTATCTGCCATCGTCATACTTCTGGCCACCAGTCTTGTTTTCGCTCAACTTACAGCCGGGCTGTTCTTTTCTCTGGGAATTGCTGGCCTTCTTCTTATCGGAGTTTTGATACTCCTCCGGCTGGGATATTATACAATTTCAGCCCACAGTACCATCGCTGTTCTAATGTTTTCCGTCTGGGGTTCGCTGTTTTTTGACACTTCGCCGGATCCCATTAGCATTCTCGATTCCATCATTTTTGTATCCAGCATCATGGCCATGGTTCCTCTGGTTATACTGGAACGTAAAAGAATCATCTTCATTTACTTTGCACTGAATGCCGGACTGATAGCTTTTTTTAGTTTTCAGACAGCTCCAAAATTAGCGCCAGACGCTTTCGACCCGGTGGAGTATTTTACGGACAATCTGGTCGCAACTGCCATTATTGCAGTGATTGGGTACCTCATATTCGATATTCACGCAAAAGCACATCGGGAGAATAACTCTTTGCTGAACCAACAGCGGGAAAAAACGGAGCAAATACGCTCCATGCTTACGGCAGTAGAAGAGGGATCCAATGTGTTACATTTTTCTATGGAACGCATGATCCATGGAGTGAATGTATTTTCAGACCAATCCCAGGCTCTTGCCAGCGCCGTGGAAGAGATCACGGCTGCTATGGAGGAACTGGGGAGTAACACCCATGGAATTCATTCAAGAACCATCTCTCAGCATTCCGGGCTGGAAGCAACCATGCAGTCGCTTCAAATACTCACAGACCTTGTAAAAGGCACGGAGCAGGAGATCAGCAAAATGACCGCAGTTCGAGACGCGCTGAACCAGGAGGCAGAGAAAACAAAAAGTGATCTGAATCAAGTTGTAAACGCAGTAGGCACCATGACCGGTGAATTTCACGACATTGAAGATATGGCAGGGTTGATCGATGAGATATCAGAGCAAATCAATCTATTAAGTTTGAATGCAGCCATTGAAGCTGCCCGTGCAGGTGAAAGTGGTAGAGGTTTTGCTGTGGTAGCGGATCAGGTTTCCAGACTGGCAGAGAGGACAGCGGCCAATGTTAAATCCATCCACGCATCTATTCAGAGTAACATCGTGGGACTGAACAACTCCTATGAACGACTGCGCTCTTTCTCACAGATGCTGGATACTATGGTAGCCTCAGTATATCAGATGAGTCAATCAATCGATCGAATCGAAGAGCTGGCGAAAGACGATGCTGAGCTCAACACGAAGATCAAGGAACATACAGGAAGTGTGATGAGCCTGGCAAAAGAGATCAGGAATGCTATGCATGAACAGAAAGATGCAACCACCGAGATATTAAACAACTTGACTACAGTAAGCGGTTCATCTCAAGAAATTGCTCAGGAGACTCGAGAACTGAAAGGAACCGCTGAAACCGTGGGCTCTCTGGTAGTCTCACTCAACCAGTTGCTGGAAGAGAAAGATTAAGAGATCATACACCTCTTCGATCTGACCATGAATGCGAAACGATTTTCTCCCCTCTTCCCGGCGAATGAAAAACGAAGCGTATTACGCCATATCCTGTTTCATATTTCACAGACCGGTGACATCTGGCAGTTTTTTCTGGATAAAGGTTGCTACGTCCTTGCAATATTCGCCTCTTGCATCATCGTGAACGCCGTGAGATGCATCCTCGTAGATTTTCAAATCAACATTCATTCTTCCGGCCATATTTCTTATATTTTCCGTACTGCATGCCCAGCTCCTGGCTCCATGCAGTAGAAGAATGGGACACTCAATCTTTTCCCAATCTTCCATGTAGCTTCCACTGATCTCCTTTTCAGATTTCAGTATATCATCAAAACAAAAACGAAATCTCCATCTAAGACCATCGTAATAGAGGCTTTCCATAAAATAAGGAGTGAGTGAAAGCCCACATTTTTGAAACTCTCGGTGAACCTCCTGCACGGAGGAAAAAGAATCAGGAAAAGCTGAAAAAAAGGTTGAGACACCAGAGATTTCGGTTCCAATATCTTCTACAATAATCATCGAAACATTGGAATATCGAGCCGCGTATCTATAAACATTCACACCGCCCAATGAGTGTCCAAGAAGAATAGGTTTTTCAATCTTCAGATGCTGGATCAGCTGATGCAGGTCTTCCACATAATCATCCGGACTGTGGGAGTCAGGATGATCCGAAAAACCATGTCCCCTCTGGTCGGGCAAAATAAGCCTTCCGTCAAAAATGGTTTCAAGAAATTGAAACATGGATCCCATTCCAAAATGACCATGAAGTGCTATCAAAACCGGACCGCTCTTCTCGTTATCGAGATACGAAAGATCCGACCCATTGATGTTTATAGTTTTTCGTTTCATCTTATCTTCCTCAAGACTCTGGTTGCCAGATCACCGGGCAACTTTTCAGGCCTTTCTTGATTCGGCCTTTTTTCCTATTCTTTCTTTCTGGAAATCGAACCATATCCGCGAGAATTGCTCAGGTTCTTCTACAGGAGGGACATGAGCACAGCCTGGCATGGTAACCAATTGCGACCCCGGTATTTTATTGTACAAAAGGCGATTGGCCCGGCGGTTTTCAGAATAATCCAGCTCCCCATCAATGACAAGGACCGGCACGCGGATCTCATCCAGTCGAGTGATTGCCGGAGGATCAAGTGGATCAAGAGGAACCAGATCAGCAGTAAAAAAGGTGTTATTTCGTATAAAGATCATATTCATCTCTTTCACCGGTCCACGGCCGCGATTTGCATTGATCTGTTTGGCCTTGCGGGATGGGCCATCGAACCAGATTCTTGTTTGCAATTCATTGGCATCCTCAAGACGCCCCTCCTGCATCGCCTGAATCATTTCACTTAACTCCGCAGGGATAGGCCCTTCTGGCACAAAACCTGATGGGCTGGAATTTATCAGAGTCAAGGATAAGACCAATTCTGGATGTTCCAGTGCAAAATCCAGGGCCTGCTGCCCCCCATTAGAACAGCCTACCAGGTGAACTGCTTCGCCACCAGCGAATTCAACGACACGCTCCAATTCGCGTCGTCGACACAGGGCCTCCCGGGCTATGTCTGATGCTCCAAAACCTGTTTTGTCCCAACAGAAGGCTTCATATTTGCTGGAAACAAAATTCATCACTCCATCCCACATACGACTGTCTACGAAGTCCGCATGGGAAAAAATGACCCTTTCTCCCAGACCCACCCTCCTGGTATGCAACCGGTATTGCCCCCATTGAGCTTTCACCTCTTCCATCGTCCCTCCTTACTCTCTCCCTCTCATGAGGCTCATTATAGAAGGTTATATATGACATCCTCTGTCATATATTATTGAAAAAAAAGCCAATCTCATTTTTTTTGTATATTCATGAGGGCAGAGCGATTGATCGACATTCTGATGTATCTTCAGGCAAAAGGAAAAGCCACATCCTCACAACTGGCAAAACGCCTGGAGGTGTCTCCCCGCACCATTCACCGGGATATGGAAGCTCTCGCTGAGTCAGGCGTACCGGT
>JBNLFC010000263.1:0-5656 GCA_050305335.1 Leptospirales bacterium | reverse complement strand
ATAACGATGGAATCAGCCCATAGGATAAAGGATCTCGCTATGAATCTCATCACATTTTTTTAAAATTTCCTGTGAAAGTGTTACCTCCGCGGCTTTCAGATTCTCTTCCAGTTGACTCAAAGATGTGACGCCTATGATTGTGGAAGGAACAAAGGAAAAAGAGAGGGACCAGGCAAGAGACATTTCCGCAGGAGTAAGGTCTGATTGACGGGCCAGATCCGCATATCTTGTTGCAGCAGCAATGGACCTTTCACCGGCGAAACGTCTCGTCTGAGCCTGCATACGACTGTCCGCCAGCGCTCCATACTCGCCGTAGCGAAACTTGCTCCAATCGCTGCCTGGAACATATTTTCCACTGAGAACTCCACCGGCTATGGGTGAATACGGAAGCAAAGAAACATTTTCACCCTTGCACACATTAGCAAGCTCGTCCAGAAATCTCCGGTTCAATAAAGAGAAGTTGTTCTGGATACTCTCATACCTTGCCAGCCCCTTGAATTGGCTTGTCATCAATGCCTTTGTGAGTCCATATGCATTCTCGTTGGAAACTCCAATGTAGCGTACCTTGCCGCTCTCCACCAGACGATTCAGTGCCTTCAGACTCTCTTCCACAGGCACCACCAGATCAGGCCAGTGCACCTGATAGAGGTCGATGTAGTCTGTCCTTAAACGACGAAGACTGCCTTCCACCGCGCGCTCAATATGAAACGAATCAATGGCAGTCAATCCATATCGAATAGGAGGAATGAACCAGCCATTGGCAGCACCCGCCACCTTGGTAGCCACAATCACGGACTCCCTGGGCTTATCGGACAGCCACTCCCCGAAGATCGTTTCTGTGATACCTGCAGTCTCTGTGGTCGGAGGCACTGGATAGACTTCCGCTGTATCATAGAAGTTCACCCCCGACTCATAGGCACCATCGAGAATTTTCAATGAATCTTCTCGTCCCACCTTTTTACCAAAGGTCATGGTTCCCAGGCATATGTTGGATACCCTCAGACCGCTTCTGCCAACGTAGTTGAATCTCACTGAGCATGCTCCCGCTTTGATAGATATTTGCTTTACCTTTCCGGATCAAGATTGACTCTCGTCCGGTGACTCCTTACAGTCTCGGTGAAACCATGTTGAGAGGCAAGAAATTCTATACATCCTATCTGCAAACGGCCCTTGCATGGGCTCTGCCCCTTCTGGCAACGCTTCACTTCTTTTCAAGACTGATGGAGCATCCACGATATATGACGCTCTTTTTTTCCGCCGATGCTCTTTACCTTCCGGGGCTCTACAGGGATCTGTTCGTGAAAGGCGTTGCCCTTCAGGACTGGCTCTTACCGCCCGCACCGTATTTCTTTCCTGACATGCCGCTTTTTTTTTTACCTCGTTTTTCTTTACTATCAATTCTTCCATTCTGATCTTCGGAGTTCTTCAACTCTACCTTATCTCTCTCGGCCATTATTTGCTGTTACGGATTTTCTTTCAAAAATCCGGGATTTCCTCCCTGGCAATTGTGGCGCCTGTTGGGTCATCCATCGCAGTAACGCTGGCATCCTGGCAGGAGGGAGCATTCCCATTCGTTTATCTTCTTCTTTCTGCTCACCACACGGGAGCATATGTATCCACCATCTTCTCTCTCTTTTTTCTGGCATCCATTTTAAGAAAAGATAGTGCCTCGTACAGGATCCATCTTTCACTGGCACTTCTCATCGTTGTCTCCCTGATCTCGGATCGACTCTATGGGGTAATCTTTCTGCTTCCATCCATGGCGATACCTGGCATGAAGCTATCCAGCAGAAGGAATCGCATAGCTCTGGCACTTGTTCTTTTTTCCACACTGGTCGGATTTTTTTCCCTTCACTCTTTGCACCACCCTTCTCTGTACTACGTTCGCAACTTCTCTCCCTCAGCAGATCTTATCTCAGGATTAACCCAGGAGTCACGCAAGACACTCGGGCATGCTCTCGCGAATTCCATTACAACGTTTCTGAGTGGAAAAAATTACAACGTAGCTCTTTTCCTTTTTTCAATCCTGCTACCGTCTTTTATATCCCTGGTATGGATCGTCTTGCGAGCTCATCGATCACAAGACAAAGATCAGTTCCAACAAAGTTTGCTGATCACTCTCCCATGGATAGTTTCGCTCACGCTCCCTGTTTTAATGGCGATTTTCACCCTTCGTCTTGGGAAAGGATTTCTGGATACAAGATATATGACATCGATTTTCTTTTTTCCTCTCTTTTTGATGGGCATACCGATCGCGTCTCTTCTGCAAAAAGCAAATGATATCAGTCATTTGATTGTTTCTGCTGCAATCATTCTTTTCGCTGCCGCACTCATCTGGCTTCTTCCATTTTCTGGCATGCGCACCTTTTCTGGCTACGCTCCGTCTGTTGCGACATGTGTGGACCGGATGAATCAAGTGTATGGACTGAAATATGGATTTTCCGACTACTGGTCGGCCAGACCTGGTTCCCTTTATTCCCGGCAAGAAGTGAGAATCAATCAGCTGAAACAGGATTTGACACCCTATTTCTGGATCAATAATCGAGCTATTTACAAAGAAGCGTTGAAACAGGGCGGACACATCTTTCTCATTGCATCGGGTTTCGATTCCCATACAATCGAAAAAAAATGGGGAAAACCAGATCATGTTCAACATTGTGGAGATTACGCCATCTCTATCTACCAGACCATTCCGGAATACTTAAAATTGGCTATTGAAAGCAACTGACTTCAATCAAAAACCGGGGTTATGCTGATATGGTGCTCGGCACGTATATGTCCCTGAATATCGCTGGAGTCACCCCAGACCCACCAGGCAAAACTCTGCAAAAGAGGGACGGTAAACTCTGCGCCTGCGTAAGCGCCGTCTACATGAATATTCACATCGTGATTGAAGACAATCCCGTATGAATCCGCTCTAATTTTTCCAAAGTAATCCCCGGAGGGATTCCCATTTTTGTAACTGGTATCGAAAGGAATCCAGCCCATGCCGGAAACAAAGAACTCGCCCCAGGCATGGTAGTTGCCGTCGGGTTGAACGGCGATATTGTGTCTTGCGGCAATCTTTTTGTAGCGAAGCAAAGAGATCACCAGGCTGGTCAGGTTGCCACAATCACCTCCTCCGGATGCGAGGAGCTGGCTGATGGGATGGAGCCCTGTATTTGCATTCTGGTATTTAAAATGGCTGGCAACATACTCGTAAGAGAATCTTGCATACAGAAGAGGATCCCCATGGGAACGCAGCCAGAGCTGATCGCCAATGGACTGGATCTCACGATTGTAGGGATCGATGTATGGCATTGCGGCCCTGCTATATCTTTGAAGTCCATGATCCATTCTCATGGGCGAAATAGAAGATTGAGATTCAGGAAAACCAGTAGCGATTTCATGAAGAGTCACCTCATAGGATAAAGTAAAAGTAGTCGATTCCCCTGCCTCTGGAAAACCTTCTCTGTGGAACTGAAGATAGCTTGCTCCGGTTCTCCGATCTTTTAAGAGTTTTCCATCTCCCTTTGATACACGAACGAGCTTCTGATACCCGGGGATCTCTTCCGGATATGGCATCACCACAGTAACGGCTCTCAATGGATAGTCTCCATTGATCACAGTTACGCTCTCTTCCACACGGTAAGTTCGCGGATTGGAGTAGCGGACCCTGGAATCACTTTTTTGCTTTTTTTTCTTATGAGAAGATGGCAGCTTTTTTGCGCCACTTTCGAGGAATGGAATTTCGCACCCATTTTGAACAGGTGATACTTCTTTTTTTATACCGGTAACACAATCGTCTGCGCCAGGAGGTTCTGCCCCCGCAGGGGCAATGAACAAAACCGCAGAGAGGCAAAGGCCGAAAAATCGACCATACTGGAGCGAGTGGGCGCTGCCAATTCTTCGACGAAGCACACGAACCTCCGTCAATCGATGTAATCTTTCAACTTACGGCTGCGGGATGGATGGCGCAATCTCCGCAGTGCCTTTGCCTCAATTTGACGGATTCTTTCCCTGGTTACCTGAAAAACGTAACCCACTTCTTCCAGGGTGTGGGAGTATCCGTCGTCCAGACCAAAACGCATGCGTAGTACCTTTTGTTCGCGGGCAGGCAATGTGTTGAGAACACTGCGAATCTGCTCGGCCAGCAGATTGTGGGCCGTTGTATTTACCGGAGACTCCACCTCGTTGTCGGGGATAAAATCACCCAGCTCCGAATCTTCCTCGGATCCCACCGGCACTTCCAGAGAGATAGGCTCCCGGGCTACATTTTTTACCTGCTTGACTTTGATCACGGGCCAACCCAGGCGTTCTGCAATTTCGTCATTCGTGGCTTCCCGTCCCATTTCTTGCAAAAAGAGACGGGATTCCCTTACCACCTTGTTGATCTGTTCGATCATATGAACCGGGATACGAATGGTTCTGGCCTGATCGCTGATGGCGCGGGTAATGGCCTGGCGTATCCACCAGGTAGCATAAGTGGAGAACTTGTATCCTTTTTTGTATTCGAATTTATCCACCGCCTTGATCAAACCGATGTTCCCCTCTTGAATTAAATCAAAAAAGTGCATACCGCGATTGGCATAGCGTTTGGCGATGGAGACAACCAGTCGCAGGTTGGCCTTAATCAATTCCTTTTTAGCCTGGGCAATCTCTCGCTCGCCCCTGGTTAACGATTCCCCCCAACGAAGAATGTCATTGATGGGTGAGCCTGCTTCCTGTTCCATGCGGCGCAGCTTTCTCTCATTATTGCGAATATCTTTTATGACTTCGCGAACATCATCGATGGAGCTGTTCATCTCCTTCTCGATCATATCCAGGTTCTCGTTTTTCTCTATAAAACGATTAAAAGCTTTAATCTCTTTAATATCTCTTCCATGACGCGCACGAATAGAAAGAAAATGGCGCTGAATCTCTTTAATACGAAAGACCATGGATTTGATCTTCTGGCTGATACGCTGAATCTCCTTCTGAGAAACCCCCACTTTACGAATGGCATCGTTTATAACAACGGTAGCCTCATCGGCTTTTTGTTTATATTCACGCCATTTACGGGAGCCTTCTACATACTTACGTAGTCGATTGGAGGCTTCGTTCAGCTTCTTCTCCTCGGCCACGATGATTTCCATCTGCTCGAAAAAGTTTTTCTCCAGTTTTTCAAGCTCACTCTGGCTGAGATAGTACGCTTTATTGGCACGCACCACATCTGTGATTTTGATTTTTCGCGAACGGATCTTGGGCGACAGTTTGGAAAAATTGGCGCGTAGCAACGAAGATTCCAGGATGGTCTCTTCAATAATATTCTCACCGCTTTCAATGCGGCGTGCAAGAATCACTTCCTTGTCGCCGGAGATGAGAGAAACACGACCAATCTCCTTCAAATAGAGTCGAATGGGATCGTCACTGATGGACGCATTGGGAGTCTCTTTCTTTTTCCGGGCAGGGGCTCTCGCCTCTTTTTTTACAACCGGCTCTTCAACGATTTTGCTGGAGTATTCTTCCACCACCTCGATGCCCAGCTGATTAAGCAGAGTAAAGACATCCTCGATTCTCTCTGAATTTACAATCTTTTCGGGAAGGTATTCGTTTATCTCATCGTAGGTGATCTCGCCGTTCGCTTTGCCTATAGATATGAGTTTCTGTATCTCGGGAAGATCTTCCAGCGCCATAT
>JBNLFC010000262.1:0-5661 GCA_050305335.1 Leptospirales bacterium | reverse complement strand
AGAGAGGGGCGGTGGGGTATCTCAATTGCCTTGATTGACACGCCGCATGATCAAAACGCATGAATAGCATTTATTTGATTGCGTGTCGGTCTTCTTTTGGTATCTTATGCGACATAATGTGTCGTCCGGTGCTATTGTTGTGCATCTCAAACCTTTCTGACTGACTCAATGCCCCACCCATTTCTGGCTCATCTGGCCACCAAATACAGTCTCACAATCTCTTGATCGCCATGGCCTTGCTCAAAATTCTGTCCTATGGCATTCCATGAGATCCCTTCCTCCAGGTCTACCCCACAGCGAGAGACCGAAATCCTGAATCAGTGGCGCGAGCTGGATCTTTTCCGAAAGCATGTGAAGCAGAACCAGAGTGGCCCGCTCTTTGTTTTTTATGAAGGTCCCCCTACGGCCAATGGCCGACCGGGAATTCACCATGTTCTCAGTCGGGTTTTTAAGGATGTTTATATTCGTTATCATGGCCAGAAAGGCGCGCACATTCCTCGCATGGCAGGCTGGGACTGCCATGGCCTTCCTGTGGAGCGGGAAGTGGAGAAGGAACTGGGCATTACAACCAAATCGGAGATCGAGGAGAAATATGGGCTGGAGGAGTTCAATCGTCTCTGTCATGATTCGGTAAAAAAATATGTCGGTGAATGGAGGGACTTCTCAGAAAGGTTGGGTTTTTTTATCGATCTGGACAACGCTTACCAGACCATGGACAACAGCTATATCGAGTCTGTCTGGGCGCTTCTGAAGATCATTCATGAGAGGGGACTGATTTACCAGGGCTATCGCGTTGTACCTTTCGATCCGGTTATGGGCGCTACCATGTCTGATGCGGAAGTTGCGCTGGGTTATCGCACTGTTGACGACCCTTCCGTTACAGTTCGATTTGCGTTAACCGATGATAAATTTGGAAAAAACGCCTACTTTCTGGTCTGGACCACAACGCCCTGGACTCTGCCCTCCAACGTTGCACTGGCGGTTCATCCGGACGAAGAGTATGTAATAGTTCGACATGAAGCAGAGACTGGCGAAGAGAGACTGATCTGTGCAAGAGCGCTCATGGATTCTTTAAAAGGGGATGAGGAGTTTGAAATAGAAAAAACTTGTAAGGGATCGGATCTGGTAGGTACGCCTTATGTACCTCTTTTCGATTGGATGAAAATCGAAAAAGAGAAAGTTTCCCACCGGGTTTTTGATGCGGGCTTTGTTACAATGGATACAGGGACGGGCATTGTGCACATCGCCCCTGCGTACGGCGCCGATGACCTGGAGGTTGGACAGAAAAACGGGCTGCCGATTATTCATGCTGTTGGCCTGGATGGGAAGTTCATTGAAGGAACGCCTCTTGCTGGCACATTTTTTAAAGATGCCGATCCGCAAATATTGAAGGAGCTGAAGGTTCGGGGGCATGTCTGGAAATCGGAGCGCTACAAACATGAGTATCCATTCGGCTGGAGAACCGGCGCGCCTCTCATTTATTATGCTAAAGACGCCTGGTATATCAGGACTACCAGTGTACGTGAAGAGTTAATATCTAACAATGCCACCATCAACTGGGTGCCCGATTTTATTAAAGAAGGGCGCTTCGGCAACTGGCTGGCAAACAACCGGGACTGGGCTCTTTCCCGGGAACGTTACTGGGGTACTCCCCTTCCTGTATGGAGTGATGGAGAAGGCAATCACCGTTTTGTAGGATCTCTGGCTGAGCTGGAAAAGCTTTCGGGCAAAAAGCTGAAAAACCTTGATCTTCATCGTCCCTATATCGACCGCATTGAGTTCAAAGATCCAGATACAGGCAACGTTATGCGACGTGTTCCGGAAGTATGCGATGCCTGGCTGGACTCAGGTTCCATGCCATATGCTCAGTGGGGTTATCCGGTAAAAGGAGAGAAGCAGTTTCAGAAGTATTTTCCGGCCGATTTTATCTGCGAGGCAGTGGATCAGACCAGAGGCTGGTTTTATACGTTACTTGCCGTTTCCACAATGGTGTCCGGACAGTCCTCATACAAGAACGTTGTCTGTCTGGGACATGTGCTGGACGAAAAGGGAGAGAAGATGTCCAAGAGTAAGGGGAACGTGGTTCCGCCAAAGGCGGTATTTGATTCCCATGGCGCCGATGCCATTCGCTGGTACTTTTTAACGGGTGCGCCTCCCGGCAATTCCAGACGTCTGGGTATGCCCGGTGTACCTGGAGACCCTCTGGTAGCTGTGCAGGGTTTTTTCAACATGATCATCAATAGCGTAAATTTTTTTGTAATGTACGCTAATGTAGATGGAATTGAGATCAACGGAGACTGGACGGAGCATCCCATCCCGGATGCCCCCATTTTTAAAGAACGTCCGGATATTGATCGCTGGGTTCTTTCATCGCTCCAGGTTCTCATTGAGAAAGTTACCGTTGCGCTGGATCATTATGATTCCCAGAGCGCAGGGCGGCGAATTGAAGCGTTTGTGGACTCACTCTCTAATTGGTACATTCGCCGCAATCGACGTCGTTTCTGGAAAGGCGAACTGGATGGTGATAAGCTGGCCGCATATGATACCCTTTACCGGGCTCTGGTAGGTGTTGCACGACTGATGGTTCCCTTCACACCCTTTCTGGCCGAGTCAGTCTACCGCTCACTGGTCCTGGGCCAGGCAAAAGGAAAGATACCCGAGAGCATTCATTTGAGTCGCTGGCCCATGCCTGACTTGAAGGGACTTTATGATGAAAGCATACTCCTGGAAGGGGATCTGGTGCAGGCTGCCGCGTCGCTGGGCCGCACAGCTCGCATGCAATCCGGGATGAAAGTGCGTCAGCCCCTCTCCACCCTCTGGATTCATGTGCCGGGTGAACGGGAACGAAAGGCCATTGAACGGAATAGTTCGGTTCTAACCGAAGAGTTGAATGTAAAAAATATTGAGTTTCTGGATGAAACTGCAGGAATTCTCGATTATCGAATTAAGCCCAATCTCCCTCGACTGGGGAAGCGACTCGGTGCCCGCATGCGAGAGTTTCAGGAATATCTGAAAACAACCGATACCATGGCACTGGCAAAAAACATTCGTTCTGGAAAAACAATTCATGTTAGCCTCAAAGATGTCGCCCTGGAACTGGAGGCAGAAGACTTTCTTCTGGAATCAATCTCGCGAGAGGGGACCTGGGGCGTTGAGGGAGACGGTATGCTGGTGGCCCTTGACACTAAACTCACTCCAGAGTTGGTCCATGAAGGGATCGCTCGAGATATTGTGCGAAATATCCAGGAGCTTCGAAAAAAATCAGGATTGGAAATAACAGATCGAATTTCGCTTCAACTGGCAAGCAAAGGCGAACCCATTCAGAAAGCAATTCAGGAGTTTGTATCTTATATCGAAGGGGAAACTCTGGCGGTTCTGGTAATAGATGGTCACTCACCCGCAGGAAAACCGGCAGGTGAGATGGAGATGCAGCTGGAAGAGCACAAAGCGAATGTGAAAATCTGGAAAACGTGATATGTGGATGCACTATCGGGCAACCAGCTTCCCATGCACTTTTTCCCATTGATCCAGAATTTTTTCAGCCTCTTCCACGGTGGAGGCTATCTCTGCAATATACCCGGCCTCTTTTGCCATCCGGTCTACCTGCATAGAGGCGATTCTGGATTCGCCTGTTACCCGGATTAGATGACGCATCCCTTTTCCCATGAGGAATTCCGAAGCTCGCTTGATCTGTTCAGCCGAGTCCGGGGTTCCTGCTTTGAAAGTGCGGATGTCGTTGATTGCGAAAAATCCGGGGCGTAATGTTTTCGCTTTTTCGATTACTTCGTCTGCAATTTTTCTAGCTTCCTCCGGTGTATTGAAGCCGTCAAGGGTTATGTATAACCGGTTCTTTGTCAGGTCTACTTTTACTGCATGCATGTAATTCACCTCTGTATCGATCTGATTATACTCCATTTTATCAAGTAAAGCCCCGGGAAGCGTCAATAATTTTATTTATTTTTGTATAGGATATTGGTAGTCAGGATACTTCAAAAGTACTAATCATATCAAGGATTGTAATATGCAAAAGCAGCCAGATTCAGGAATCATACAGGATTGCTATTGGATTCGTTCAGGGGAGCGTCTGTTCTTGTCGCCTTCTCCGGGAGCTTCGCGACTCTCCGCCGGATGCATAACAGGACGGAAAATCGTTTTCCGGGTCTCCTGTTTGCTTATCTCCCGGTTTTCAAACTCTTTCTCTGCTTCTACGCGGAAATAGCGTTGAGACGAAAATCGAAGATCCTCACTGGCAGGCTGAATGCGGGCAAATAGGCCGTCCGATTGAAGCAGACGTGCATTGTGGTTGTCGCGAAAAATAATATCCATGGTATGCGTTATGCGTAATTTTATGTTCTCGTCGTAAATAGGAAACATCACCTCAATGCGCGTATTGAGGTTTCGCCGCATCCAATCTGCTGAAGCAAGAAAGATTCTCGGTTCGCCTCCGTTCTCGAAAAAATAAATGCGACTATGTTCCAGAAATCGTCCCACAATGGATTCCACCCGTATATTTTCACTGATGCCTTTCAGTCCTGGCTTCAGGCAACAGATTCCACGGATACTCAGTTCAATTTTTACACCGGCCATGGATGCGCGATAGAGAAGCTGTATCATTTCAGCATCGGCCAGAGCATTGAGCTTGAGTCTGATGCGAGCAGGTCGTCCTCCCTGGGCATTGGAGATCTCGATATTCACAAGATTCTTCAAAGTCTCTCTCAGGTTAATTGGTGCAGCGGTGATATGAGATAGGTGCACCACCCTGGAAGAGCCTGTCATGGCATGGAACAGACGCGTAACGTCCATATTGATGCCCGAATGACAGGTAATGAGTGCCATGTCTGTGTAGATTTTGGCAGTATTGGGGTTGTAGTTGCCTGTCGCAAGGTGTACATAAGAGCGAACCCCATCTCGCTCTTTGCGGATGATCTGCATCATTTTGCAATGGATTTTCAAGCCCATGAGACCATAGACAACATGAACGCCAGCACGCTCCATGGCTCTTGCCCAGACGATGTTGTTCTCTTCGTCAAATCGTGCTTTCAGCTCCACAAGCGCGGTAACCTGTTTTCCGTTTTCCGCTGCCGTTATGAGAGAGCGTACAATGGGGCTATCTCCACTTGTGCGGTAAAGAGTCTGTTTAATGGCGAGCACTTTCGGATCGCTTGCTGCCACCGTAAGCAAGTCCACAACAGTTTGAAAGGATTCGTAAGGATGGTGTAAAAAAATGTCACCTTTGCGTACCAGGCTGAATATCTTTTCCGGTTTTTCCAGCGTAACAGTGCTTCTGGGTATGAAGGTTACATCCCTTAAGTCCGACATCTCTTTCGTGGCGTTGTAAACCACCCAGAGATCCTGTAGATTCAAAAGGCCATGCAGTTCGAATAACTCGGATTCGTCCAGTTCCAGCATAATTTTGAGAAAGTCTTTCAGGTGGTCCGGTAAGCCTTTGCGAAAGCTAAGACGCACGGCCTCGCCCCACATGCGATTTTTCAATTCGTCTTCAATGGTGGAGAGCAAATTCTCTGAGGCCACCTCATCGATGGACAAATCTGAATTACGAGTGAGAGTGATGCCGTGAATACTCTTAAGCAGTGTACCCGGGAATAGGTCTTCGGCTCTCATTTTCAATATCTCTTCGATGGCCAGAAATCGTCGTACCGG
>JBNLFC010000261.1:0-5668 GCA_050305335.1 Leptospirales bacterium | reverse complement strand
TTCGGATATGTCGAGAGTGGCTGCGGAAATTGAAAAGGATCCGGCTCTTACGGCAGATGTTTTAAAAATTGTAAATTCAGCTGCTTTTATAAAAAATCAAAAAATTAAAAACCTCTCCAGTGCTGTGACCATTCTGGGACTCAAGGCTATACGACAACTAACGGTTGCTTCGGCATCTGTGAATCTTTTGAGCAATCGTTACTCTGTTTATCAGGATTTCTGGGAACACTCCTTTATGTGCGGTTTTTACGCCAAAAAAATCGTAGAATATCTGAAGCTCAACCTCGAACCAGAAATGGTGTATCTCGGTGGTTTATTACATGATCTGGGAAAAATCGTACTATACAATGTCAATCCAGAAGCAATGCTTCAGATCCATGGACTGGAGATCGACAGGACCAGAACCAACAGCGCAACTCTTGAAGAATTGACACTCGGTATTTCCCATGCACACATAGGTGCGGTGGTGGCTGAAAACTGGGAGTTTAGCTACGAACTTGTTGAAATGATTCGAAATCATCACAGGCCCTTCATTGCTCCCCCTGATATTCGTCAGGCCACATCAGTAATTCACCTTGCCGATGCGCTTCTCAATATTGAAAAAAAGAAGGGGAACTATGTATATATAGATATTGTAGCATTTCATACCCTCAATCTGAAAACAACCGATGAGGTGACAATGCTACACAACTATTTGATTTCGGAATATTCCAGAGAAAAAGAGCGTTCCCAGGTATAAAACCTGATGGCTGAAATGAAAACGGATCTTTTAAAAAAGCCCGTCCATAAAGCTTTCCAGCTTGTCCACCAGAAGTTCCGGTTGATAGCGGATAGGTTTTTTCCGCCAGGCTGCAATAATTAAAAAAAGAGAATACCCTGCGTAAATAAGACCGGCGAAAGATTGAAGAAGGAATCCCACCCATGATGCTATCTGACCACCCAGATTGCCGGCGTTTTCAAGAAAATTGACCAGAACAAAAAGCACCAGCGAAAAGATGCCAAACATGAAAGCAAGGGCAAGCCCACGCTTTGCTGTCAGTTTACACTCTTCCTCTTTTTCGAAAATATAACCGGGCCACCAGGTAATAAAGAGAGGTAATAGATAAAAGGAGCTCCTGTAAATTACAGGAATAGATCTCAGGTCAGATCTATTCCATCCTGTCCATTTGAATTGAAGCCATTTCATACGTACAGATCCCATCGGAGAGGGAGGGATTCGAACCCTCGGTACGGGAACCCGTACGACAGTTTAGCAAACTGCTCCCTTCGGCCTCTCGGGCACCTCTCCTTGAATCGTGCGGAGGGAGTGGGATTCGAACCCACGGTACATTGCTGCACAACGGTTTTCAAGACCGCCTCCTTAAACCGCTCGGACATCCCTCCACGGTCTAACAGTGTACAGGGAAGGCCGCTGTCAATAAGAATAACAGCATATAGAGCTGGTTGCTAAAGCCCCGAATGCACAATGAATGTTATGCGATATATTCCCAAAAATGGATTTTTTGATATCAAAATAAGTGAGAGACATAAAGCATTGAAAATTCCGCATTGTGTGCCGGCTACCCGACGCCCCGGTGCAAATACTTATCAAAACTCTGTTTTTTTCCATATTTTTTTAGCGGACTTTTGTTTTGCTGATTGACTGCTCCCATGTTTACACTGTACTACCCTTTCGATGGATGATAAAATAGTCCCAATAGATAAATTTCGCAGGCAAAGGCCAAAAACCATCGAAGGGAAAGACATCCAGGATTATGTCTATAAGCATATAGACTTTCCACTGCCCAAAAAAACCTACCTGGTAATCGATGAGATTTTTGCCGACTTATGGAATAATATTCCACCGGGCGGTCGTTTTGATTTTTATGACCTTATCGATGCTCTCGGTGAAATTTACGAGCACGATATTCTTTTGGGAGATTCCCATCTTCACCAAATTGCTATGTATGTCGTTGAAGCTCTGGAGAAGTTCGGTCATCTGAACAAAGCAAAACTGTAGCGAAAGCTCAGGCAATGCTTTGAGGTTCCATCTCTTCCAGGCGTTTTTCCAGATCCCGGATCATTTTTCGCATTTCAGTCAATTTTTTCATCATAACCGCATTGCGCAGATACTCCTGGAGGGGTTGCAGGGGTAACCCGGCATATGCTCCTGGCCTGGAAATGTTTTCAGTCACACCTGCACGATGAAGAAAAATCGTATCATCTCCGATTTTTAGATGATCGAGAATGCCTGTCTGGCCGCTGGTGATCACCCTGCTCCCCAGGGTAGTAGAACCGGCAACGATCAATCCTGCCGTTAGAAGACAATCTTCTCCAATTTTTACATTATGCGCTATATGACAGAGATTATCCATTTTTGTACCCCGGCCTATGCGCGTCTCCTCGTATGCAGCGCGATCAATGCAGCAACATGAACCAATGGTCACATCATCCTCGATCACTACGCGACCGGTCTGGGGAATTTTATGGCTTTTACGATTAGCATCTTGCGCATAACCAAAGCCTTCCGATCCAATGACGGTTCCGGATTTTATAACAACGTTTTTTCCAATTTCCGAATGGTAACCTATGACGGTATTGGGGTGAATTACGCTGTTATCTCCGATTTTTACACCATGCTCTACCACGACTCCCGCCATAAGAACAACATTAGCCGCTATTATAGCATCAGCTCCCACAACCACCCCGGGAGCAATCAGAACGTTTTTTCCCAGACGTGCACTCTCATGCACTACGGCGGAGGAGTGGACACCCTGCCACTCCTCCGTTCGAAGATTTCGATCCTGATACTGCTGTTTGATCAAGGCATGGGCCAGCGGAACGGATGCGGCCACAAGAAAAGTGGTTTTCAGGTCTTGAGCATCTCCAAGAAGTTCCATTAAAGCGCTCGAGAGAACCACGACGGAAGGTTTGTTTTCCTGTATAAAGTGGAGGAAGTCTTTTTTATCGATAAAAACAAGGTCACCTTCTCCGCAACGCTCTACTGGCGCAATGCCGTGCACTTCCCTATCCTTGCCCGACATAGAGATCAGTACACCGGTTTCGCTGAATTTCTGAAAAATTTCTGATACAGTCACTTTCATCGATTTTTCTCCGATTGTCTTAATTCTGCACTATCGATACATACGGGATTCTTTCAGCGAATCCTGGATTTTTCAATGTAAAATCGTTTACCATGGCGAGTCCAATAAAATCTTCTGCAATATGAGCTTTTCTATTTCTATCACTTTCGCTGCTTTATGGACTTTTCTGTAATAACATACAACATACACAAAGGAATAGGAAACGACCGACTTTACAATATCAATCGAGTGATTGATATTTGCAAGGATCTGAATCCCGATATACTGGCTCTACAGGAGGTAGATCACTCTGTACCACGGTCCCGTTATGACGATCAAGCGTCCATATTCTCGGAGAAACTTGGATATCATGTGATCCTTGGATTGAATGTTAAATTGAAAAAAGGATTTTACGGAAATGCTGTGTTGAGCCGCTATCCTATTGCCCACCACTCTAATATAAATCTTACATGGACCATAAAAAAACCTCGAGCATGCCTTTCCACGATTCTCGATATCCATGGGAAGAAGATCGCTTTTATGAACTATCATCTGGGTCTTGCCGGAATTGAACGAACACGCCAGGTAAAAATGATTCTCAGTTCTCCATTTCATCAACAGCACAAAACGTTGCCTGTCATTATTCTTGGCGATAGTAATGACCGCAGTCATAGATTGAATCCTCTTTTACAGAAAGCGGGCTATTCTGATACCTGCAAAGATGCGAATATTAAAACATTTCCTTCATTCGCTCCGGTCTGGCGTCTTGACAAAATCTACTACAACCGACATTTTCTTCTAAAAGAGCATATGGTTGTGGAAAATAAGTTCACACGACTTGCTTCGGATCATTTGCCTGTTTTTGCAAAGTTTCGCATAAACAACGTTCATTGAGACAACGCTGATATATGTTGTTCGATAAAAATCGTCACCGCATTCATATGGTTTATATAGTCTGAATGAGCCCCCTCCGTCTTCATTTTCTCATCCACCCTTTTTTTCAGGGAAAGGAGAACTTCTGCAACTTCGGCAGCCTTTTTTTTATGATCCACAGGAAAGTCTTTTTTCAGAACCATTTGAACGTTCACCGGATAAATGTCCCGGGATATTTGTCCCACAGATTCGCGATATTTTTCCGGTGACAGCATAATTCGTTCGCTCTTTACCGGTTGTTTAAATCTTGCATAAGAGAGTTCGCACTGAAAAAGCTCTACCGCAATGGACGTCCTTCTTCTGTCCATCTCCCAATCTTTTTTATAAATAATCCACTTTTCTGAGAAAGTACAATTCTCATAAGGTTTGTTTTTTAAAGTTTCTTCCGCAGATACTTCACGCACGGGTGTTTCACTCAATCCGAAAACATTAGTATAGAGAGATATGACTTCGCTCCGTGGATCTATCAGGGCATCCCTATCATGTGCATTGATCAGATAGAGAGAACTTCCATCCTCTTCATGTTCCGTCCCACTGTTTCCTCCGATCATTCTCCGACCTGTATTTTTTCTGGCATCTTCATTGGACATGATACTGAAAAAGGTATTGGGATCTCTTGGATTATTGATGAATACGTGAATTTCTTTTTTTTCTCGCAGGAGTTTCAACATGAGATCCCCGCGCTCCGGATGGATTAATGTACCCAGTATAGATTCCTCTTCGGACAGCAAGGTTCCCTTGCTTGCAAGACCTTTCTTGCTTTTGAGCACCCTGATCAATCCGGCAAGAGTGTGTTTGACTTTGGTTTGCTCGACTTCCGACAATTCATCGATAGTATTCATCAATTCACCGGTCCTCCGTTCGCGGGCAAGTTAGTCTGCGAACACATTTTGACTGTCAGGTATTAAAATCTATTACTGTGGATACACTGTCAAGATTTGATGAAGTGGGGAAACGTAAAAAAAACGTTGAGGACTTAAGGTTCCATCTTCGTGAGTTCGCGCTGTTCCAAATTTACTCCGCCTGTGGAATAGCAGTGAGGGCATCCATAAATATGGGCCTGGCGTTTTCGTCCATCCCCTGGTTCTGGTTCCAGCGCTGCGATTAAGTATTCAGACCTTGTCAAGGCTGTCCCACACACAGGACAGATTCGCGGCCTTGCTACTCCCGCACTCTTTCGCAAAACCTTTCCCGCATCGAAAACAGGCGGAGTATCACTACCGGGCTGTGGCTTTTTCCTGGCAGACTGCAAAATCGCGCGGGCATCATTTCCTGCGGAGAGAAAATTCAGGAAAATCACAACACCGATGATTATACCTGCCAGACCGAGCAAAAACGACATCATGAAATTTACTCCAACTACACTGTAATCCTGAAAGCTGGCTTTGAGACAAGTTCGCCTGTGCACATTATCGGTCTTTCAGTCTGCTCAATTCTTCCAGGAAATGGTTTCTTCCCTTACTTTCTATGGATTTTTCCGGTTCCTCCATTCCACGCTTCCGGGTGCCGGCAGAACTTTTTTCCAGCAATTTATCCCCATTTTTGACAAAGTAAAAACGTTTTATGCCAGCAAAGCCACGATTCTTTAGAAACTCAATGATTCGACGGGAGTTTAATGAGATATTTTGCGCGATAGCCTGAGATGAGGCCGCTACATAGAGCGTATCACCTTT
>JBNLFC010000260.1:0-5700 GCA_050305335.1 Leptospirales bacterium | reverse complement strand
GAGGGTTCTTGATGTCCTCCGTTTCCACAACCCGTCGAATTCGATCCTGAATGGACCTGGCGGAGTGGCCCTGACCACCTTCGGTGGAGCGAAGAGCATTGGAAAAAAAGTATTTGAGTTCAAATATCCCCCACCGTGTTTGTACATATTTGTTGCTGGTAATACGTGAAACGGTTGACTCATGTAACTCCAGCCTGTCCGCAACATCCCGGAGAGTCAAAGGCTGCAGATTTCCCGATCCTTTTCGAAAAAACTCCTCCTGAACCTGAACAATGGCCACCATCACGCGATACATAGTTTGACGACGCTGCCCGATGCTCCGTATCAACCATTGGGCTGAATTCAGTTTATTTTGCAGATATTCTCGATCCAGTTCAGAACCCACCGCCTGGCCTTGAATGAGTTTTCGATACTCCTCATTGATTTTCAGCGCTGGCATCCAATCATCGTTAATCACCACCTCAAATTTTTCATCGATATCAACTACGATTAAATCGGGCAGAATATAGTCCGAACGAGGGGGAGCAAATAGCGTTCCGGGAAAAGGTTCCAGCGTGCGGATCAATTGCAGGGCATGGCTGATCTGCTCAGGAGTAAAAGAGGTAGCTTTTTCGATTTTTTTATAATCCAGCTTCTCAATGTCTTCAAAGTGATTTTGTAAAATTTCCAGCATTGCCTCCTCCTGCGGATAGAGGATTCTAGCCTGAGCAAGAAGTGAAGGCTGTACCCCTGGAGTACCACATCCCACAGGATCCAGTGCATGGATTGCAGAGAGCAGCTTCTGCAGCGATCGGGTGGGAATACCCGTGGCCGCCACAAGTTCTGCTGGATCATCGATGAGGTGGCCACGATGATCAATGGCGGAGATCAGGATTTCGCCGGCCTGGATTTCTTCCTCCGAAAAACTGCTCATTTTTAATTGCCAGATCAGGTGATCCTGCAGTGTCTCCCCGGCAGATAATCCATTTTGCAGAAACTGGTGCTTACGCTCGGCGCTGGCTGCCGAACTTTCATAAGACTGGGAGCTGTAGTATTCATCGGAAAAGGAGTCGTTGCTCTCTTTCCACGGAGTTTCGGAAGAACCTGAAGAGCTGGCTTCTTCCCCGGATACGGACTTGAAGTCGGAAGAGGGAGTGGAGCTTTCTCCATCGTTTTCCGCGCTCCCCTCTTCCAGAAGCGGGTTCTCCATCAGCTCTTTCTGAATACGATCGGTCAATTCCAGATTGGAGAGATGGAGTAGCTCTATAGATTGCCGCAGATCCTGGGTAATGATCAGCTTCTGTGTCTGCTTTTGAATGAGATTTTGACTGAGAGCCATGATATTGCGACCTTCACCCTCCCATCTTTAGAGAGTGAAGTCGTCTCCGAGATAAATCTGGCGGATACGCTCATCATTGACAAGCTCTTTCGCGCTTCCGGCTTTGAGGATCTGACCTGAATACATGATATACGCACGATCAGTGATTTTTAAAGTCTCCCGAACATTGTGGTCGGTAATGAGAATTCCCAGTCCCCGCTCTCTTAGCTCATAAATCAAGGTCTGGATATCCTTCACAGCAATGGGGTCCACTCCTGCGAAAGGCTCATCCAGGAGGATAAAATCTGGCTCCGAGGCAAGGGCTCTTGCAATTTCACATCGCCGGCGTTCTCCACCGGACAGCGTAAACCCCTTCTGATTGGCAACTTTTGTAAGATGGAGTTCTTCTAGCAGTAGACCCCGCCTCCGCTCTATTTCACTGCGATCCTGGAAGCGCATCTCCAGCACCAGATCGACATTCTCGGCTACAGTGAGTTTTCGAAAAACAGACGCTTCCTGCGCAAGATACCCGATTCCCTGCCGGGCTCGTTTGAACATAGGCAGTTCTGTCACATCGTCATCATTGATATAGACTTTTCCCGAATCAGGATGAACCAGGCCTACAGCCATGTAAAAAGAGGTAGTTTTTCCCGCCCCATTGGGCCCCAGAAGACCCACAATTTCTTGCTGACGAATCTCAAAGCTTACTCCATCTACTACGGTGCGACGATTATAGATTTTTACAAGGTTTTCCGTACGAATGACTTTCCCCGGATGTACAGAATTGGACGGGGATGGGGCTAGCTCTCGCCTCTTTTTGCTTTCAGCGGATTGTTTCTTCAGGGAATGCTTCATGAATGATCCAGTCACCTTCCATGGAACCATAAAAGTCCAGCCGGACGCTCAGTCCAACAGCTTTTTCCCCGGACTTGCATCTCTATTTTCCCCTTCTGGCTCTCCCATGGATTCCGTTCAACAGTAGCACTTTTTTTCTTTTGGGATAAACCAGAATTTTACCGGCACGTACCTTGCTGCCTCCCTTCTCCAGGGATGGGTCACCCTCTACAGTAACGATATCCGCCTTAGAATCGAGGTGGGCGATTTCGCCGGTGGCCTGATAGTCCTTACCATCCACTTCTACCCCTCCACGGGCTGTTGCGGTTTTCTCTTTGAGATTGGCCTCAATAACGCTACCGGTCATACTTCCAGTCTGTTCACCGGTTTTTGTGTCGAGAAAATCTATGTGCGCGTTTTGATCCAGTCGCATTTTACCTGTCTCGCGATCGTAGACAATTCGATCCGAAACAGCCTCCACACCGCCTTTCCCATCATAGATGGAGCCTCCCCGGTCTGCTAGAATTCTTCTATATTTTTCACCATCAGTTACAAGTCTGGGTGCTTTCATACGAAATTCCGGATTGGTAATGAGTACGTCTCCGTTCAGAACGATCTGCTCCTCTCGTCCAGCTTTTCGCGGAAAGTAGCTCATCTGGCGAGCAGTCAGAATGCTGACTCTGGGGCCTGAGTCTTTCTTTTTCTCCGCTTCTGCATCCAGTATATTTGCGCTGCGAGCAAATTCTTCTACACCGATCAATACGTTCTCTTCTTCCCACCCCCATGTCTCCACAGGGGTCTCCCCTCCATACTGATAGAGAGCAATGTCTTTATTGAGAATGATCTCTCCGGTTTTCACATGGTATACGATGGACTCACCGCTCAAAAGCAAATCCTGACCCAGTGCCACTGGATTGGTTGTTAGAGTGAACATTTCATTCTTCCCTTCATAAACGCCCTCATCAGCCAGAAGTGAAAGGCCTTTTTGATAGATTCTGACATCACTTTTCAAAACCGATTTTTTAATGGCAAGATCATGGTCAATGGCCGACGTTGCCACAGTAATTGCAGGTTGATCCGGTTTATTAACAGTCAACAACGGGAAGCCTTCCAGGTCGACTTTCTGTTGACCACGATCGTACGTGGCTCGGTTTGCTTTTAGAGTTGTATGGTTCTCCCTATCAATGATAGTGACTCCATGGTCCAGATGGCCCAGGTTGCCATTGTCCAGCCGGATAGAAGGAGCCTTCAAAATCACGTTCCCATGTTTAATGGATGCGCCCCCCCGCAAAGTAATCCGTGTCACCTCAATGCCATTGATGTTCACCTTTTCCCTGACAAGTTCACCGCCTGAAAAAGTAGTAATCAAAGGTCTTTTTCTTGCATCGGGGGAGGAATCGGTAAAACTCTTTTCACCCGATTGAGCAGCAAAGTCCTGCTGCTCACCGGTTTCAGAAGGAGTAGAATCCGGTATAACTTCCCCGTTATCATCTTTTATCATGCCATCCGGCTGAACGATTCTGAGGGGGATCGCATGGCAGGAAAAAAAAAGCACATTGAGAGACAGAATCAAGAGTGATCCTGAACAAATATAACGCAAAATTCCGGATAACTTTTTAAAGCGGTGCCAGATCATTGAAAGAGCCCCTCAACGCGACCGGAAGAGGATCCTCCCATCTGTTCCGGTACTTTGCGTGCTGTGCCTGCAGGACTCTTACAGATTTGCTGACCTTTTTCTTTATCGATAATAATTCCTTTCCGGCAATGAGTGATCACCCCACTATCCGTAAGAACAACGGGTGAGTCTGACACAAGCATTTTCTCTTCCATGTTGTAATCCATTTTTCCGCCGGTCACCGACTTGCCTGTGCCGTCATTAAATGCAACGTTTCCTGTCAGATGAATCACGCGATTTGCATAATCTACTTCCCCGCGATCACCGGTTACAACGCCAAGGCTCCCTCTATCCCTGTCAAACTGCTCCATATTGAAACCATAAACAATGATCTTGCTCTCCCCCGAGCCATTGCTGCGAAAAAGATAAGCATCCGCTGCTTTCAATCTCCATTCCAGCAATCCTTCCGCTGTCACAGCCTCTCTGCTCAGATTATTGATACGCACCGAGGCACCCGGTTCCCGGGAACGGTCTTCTTCAACACGATAGCCTTTCTCGCATGAGAAAGGAAGGCAGAGCAAAAATAAGAGTGAGAATATTTCAAAAAAAACAACCGACTTCACGTTATCTCCGGATGAAGTGCCAGCTCCTCTTTTACCAGTCGATCCAGCTGGAAAAGGGAGAGGATCATGGGCGCAGCCAGATCCAGCGGAAACTGGTTGGATGCGTCGGACCAGGCTTGAGCTGGATTCGGATGAACTTCCATAAATAAGCCCTCCACAACCGCAGCCACCGCAGTGCGCATCAGTACTGGTGTCATAGACCGCTCTCCACCGCTCTCAGCCCCTCCCCCGGGAAGCTGAGTGCTATGTGTTCCATCAAAGACAACGGGGATTCCCAGCCTGTGCATCACTTCCACACTCCGGGGATCAAAAACCAGATTGTTGTAACCAAATGTATACCCGCGTTCGGTAACCATATAACGTTTACTGTTCCGACTTTCGACCTTCATTGCAATTTTACCCGTATCTGCCGGAGCCATAAACTGCCCTTTTTTTACATTCACCCATTTGCCACTGTCGGCACACGCAGTTACCAGATCGGTCTGTCGTGACAGAAAAGCAGGAATCTGCAAAATATCCACAACAGATGCGCAGGTAGCTACTTGATCTGTTTCGTGAACATCGGTGAGCACAGGTACATTGTATGTGGAACGAATGTGGTCCAGTTCCTTCAGACCCTCATCAATCCCTGGACCTCTTCGGCTCTCACCGGAAGAGCGATTGGCTTTATCGAAGCTGCTTTTGAAAATAAAGAGAATCCCGAGGCGAGAAGTCACCTCCAGCATGGATTCGCATACCTTTTCCAGCAAAGAGCGTGACTCTATCACGCAAGGACCGGCTATTAGAAAAAAAGGACGACGGCCCCCTATTGTATACCCTTTGAGAAATTCGCGCTCTTCAATAAACATTGCAATTTACCTCGCAGCCAGATATGGGAAACCCCTTCGATATGAGACGCTATAGTAAAATCCTAAGATTCAACCATTTTGGATGCGGCAGCAATAAATCCTGCGAATAACGGATGAGGAGCCACCGGTTTGGACTGGAATTCCGGATGAAACTGACATCCTACAAACCATGGATGATCCTGCAGCTCAATAATTTCTACAAGGCGGTTGTCGGGACTCATACCCGAAAATACTATGCCCGCCTTTTCCATTTGCTCTTTATAGCGCAAAGTGAACTCAAATCGATGTCTATGACGTTCTGAGATCTTTTCCTTCTGGTATTCCCTGTGGGCGAGGGTTCCTGGTTTGATCGCGCAGGGATAGGCTCCCAGGCGCATGGTGCCGCCCATCTGTTCCAATCCCTGCTGCTCCTCCAGAAGTGAAATCACTGGATGCTCAGAATTGGGCTCAAACTCCGTAGAATTGGCATGCTCCAGCTTCAAT
>JBNLFC010000259.1:0-5705 GCA_050305335.1 Leptospirales bacterium | reverse complement strand
ATGTGAAAGATCTGGTGGACGTCGTTGAACATCCCATGGTGTCTGTGAAAGGAAAAAGCGAACCGATCACAGTCTACTCGGTTTTGAGAATGAAAGGAGATAACCTATGAAACGCATCGTTGTTGCCATGACCCTTCTTCTGCTAATAGCCTGTTTTCCTCTGCACGCTGAAAAAGAGGCTATTGCGCGTATTATTGAAGCAAAGGGTGATGTGACGGTAATTGTCTCGGGGGCCAGTAAGGCCACGAAGCCGACGCCGGGACAAGCTCTTGCTTCGGGTGATGTGGTGCGGACCGGGTCTAACGGACATGCTATTCTTCTTTTTTCCGACGGGAATCGCATGGATCTTTTTGCCAGAAGCAATCTGAAGATCAAAGAGAAACAGAAAGGCAAAAAAGATGCTTTTCTCGGTCCTATATGGAAGATGGTGAACGATAAGATGTCAGATGCCGAATACACGAAAGCAAGTGCCGGACAGGCGGGAGCTGTTCGTGGAAAAAAAGAGGAAGAAGGCAGTCAAGATCAAACGCTTTCAAATGAGGAGCAAAAAGGCCTGCACAAGGAGATGGAGAAGATAGGGAAAGCTAATCTATCATCGCAGACGAAAACACTTGCCCGGGCCGTCATTTATGAAAAATATGCACAGTATCATCAGGCTGAAGAGCTCTATTTAAGTCTCATCAAAGACTACCCCCATGGTGCGATGTTTTACGATATGCTCATCGATCTTTACATCAAGATCGATATGAATGATCACGCGCAAAAAGTGCTGGAACAAAAAAAGGCGAAAGGACTATAAATCCATCTCCGGGCTAAATTTCGAAGAAGAAACAATGGTAGCCGACATCTTTCGTTTTTCTGTGTTTCGCGTTAGTAAGCGGTTCTGTGTTTTCTCTGGAGCCGGGTGCAGGCAGGAGCTTCTATGAACAGTGGGGAAGATGGAGAAGGACCTGATCTCCTTGTGTAAGCCCAAATTCCTTTGCCGCATTTCCCTGGTTGATGGCAAGTTCAAGATATCCACAGGATCCAAAATAGAACACTGGTTCGCCATGACTGACGTTGGAAAAAGTTCTTTTTAATCCACTGATGGATTGCGTTCTTGCATAAAGTGTCCATAACGCTGTTTTATCCGGAGTAAGTTCCCTATCGGAAAAATCTGTCCTTCGAACGTTCAAAAATAGATTTCCAAAGTGATCGACATAGAGAACTCTTAACTTATATTCAGTTGCACTCACCTCTATCGGAGCAAATTCTTCAATGGATACCGCTCTCTCCTGGTCCATTTCGTGTCCAATCTCGCTGAATTTCCCTCCTGAGGAGAGAAAAGCGGATACAGGTGCAAAGACATCGCGACCGTGAAAAGTTGAATCAACCCGGGCAGCCATTAACTTTGTGTTCTCGATCACGCGAACGGCGAGTCTTCGGGGATTCTCTCTCAGAAGAGCGGAAAATATTCCATTATCCGGTCCTACGAAATAATGCCTGCCGTCATAAATGGCCAGAGCTTTTCGTTCGGAGCCGACGCCAGGATCCACAATGCAGCAAAAAATCGTCCCTTCGGGAAAGTAATCCATGGCGCAAGAAAGGATAAATGCTGCTTCGCGAACATTGCCTGGAGTGATCTGGTGTGTGATATCGATTGTGTTGGTGCCTGGCATATGACGGTGCACAACCCCGTGGAGAACTCCCGCATACCAGTCAGTCTGTCCGAAATCAGTAAGAAACGCCACTATGCCGCTCATGATTTAGCACACAGGTGGCATGGAAAATGGTCAACAGAGAAATGTTGCTCTCCCCGTCGCTATAAAATAAGTAACTGTAAAGCACCGAAGAGTGATTGCCAGAGAAACTCGCATGTGGAAAGAATGGGGAAAATATACATAAATCTTTCATGAAATTCGAAAAACTGTATGGTTGAGGTATGCAATGAAATTTAAGTTGTCTTTTTTTTTACTGCTATTAATGGGTGCCCTGTCCCCCACCCTTCAAGCTGATCAACCCTTTCCACGGCTGGAGGAAAAAATACTCTACTCAAATAAAGGTTCCAGGTCCGAGGCAAGGCATCATTATCTTGTGCTAGATCATCATGATATCCCTGACGTTTATTCGCTGGTATACCAGGAGGGTCAGGTCTATCGATTTCTCCAGAGGGAGCATCCCTGGGGAGACGATGGGTATTTTCCGGTTCCGGAAAAATTGGAGATAGCGCAATCATCGCATTCTATTTCAGACCAGGAGATCATGCGAAAATACTATACCGGGAAAAAACGAAAAGCAGGCACTCCGGATCACTGGCTCTATGTGGAGTGGAAAGATGGTGCCGCTTTTATGGATGCTGTTGTTGTTCAAGAGTTTGCAGAGGAGAAAAAGCTTCCGACAATACCGCGTGCTCTGCTCCCGGACTTTAAAATAGATCAGGGGTGAAAACTTAATAGAAGAAAGGTTGAGCACTCCGGTATATCCCACGGCGCTGATTATCTTGCAACACTTTTCACCATTCCACGTAAGCTATGAAATCATCCTGTGATATATCCATATGAAGTAAAAGTATTCTCTTCGTAAGGTCACGGAAAAGATTGCGGTGTTTTTCCGGCAAAGGGCTCCATAACCGCTGAAGCCGGGCAGAGTCATTCGCATATACCATGGCATGAGTAAGTTTCATCCAGACTTTCGTCATTATACCATTTTTTTGCTTGCATAGCTTTCGTCCAGACCAATAGAGTCGGAATAATATCACCAGGATACAAAGCGGCTGATCTTGAAATCATACACATCCATTGCCTCTGTTTTATCCGGCTTTCTTCACCTTCGTCCATGGATCGGATACTCAGTCGCGGTAGTGTCCACTTCTGGTGTTTTCTGGATTTATCAGTCAACGACTCTCACGTCTGCAGACAGTTCTAGCTCCATTCTTTTCATGCTCCCCATCATTCTCAGTGCATTTTTCGGAGGTATGGGCTCGGGTTTCATTGCAACAATTCTGTCTCTGATATTTTGCAGCTTTTTTTTGAACTCAACGACATACCCTTTGAAGCTTCCGGAGGGTCCGCAATTGATACCATTGGTGGGGCTGGGTCTCGCGGGCACTCTCAGCAGCATCTTCAGTGAAGTGTTTCATCGAATGTTGCAAGTTGCTTATACTACACGGTTTCTCTCTTCAACAGCAGCTGCCTCCACATTTTCAGCTCTGGTGGAACAATCTCTTGCGGGAATCTACGTGATTACAGAAGGCTCTTTCCAATATGTGAATCCGGCGTTCGCATTCATGTTCGGGTATGACTCTCCTGATGATATTATTGGAAAAGTTGCCATCCTCGATCTGGTGGTACAGGAGGATCGCAACGATGTCATTGAAAATATCCGACTTCGAATGCGTGGAGATCATAAAAGCCTGCAATACTCTTTTCGAGGACTTCGAAGGGATGGTCAGCAAATCGAAGTAGAGGTCCATGGCAGTTCTACGATCTTTAAGGGTGAAAAAGCGGTGGCTGGCCTTTTGCTGGATGTTACCGAAAGAAAAAAATTGGAAGCTTCCATTCGTGAACACCAGCAACGTCTGGAGGATCTGGTCCATGCTCGTACCCTGGATCTGAACCGGGCGCTGGAAGAGGTGAGTCGATCCGAAGAAAGATATCGGATATTGTTTAATGAATCAAAGATACCCATGCTTCTCATTGATCCCACCGATGGTTCTATTGAAGATGCCAACGCAGCTGCTTGTTCTTACTATGGATACGGACAGAAGGAGGAGCTGACGGCTCTTAAGGTTCATCAGATCAATCAGCTCACTCACGATGAGGTGGATGCTGAAATTGCGCGAGCCCGTGAAGAGAAACGAAATCACTTCTATTTTGTGCATAAACTTTCTGATGGAAGCTTACGCAATGTGGAGGTCCATTCTGGGCCGGTAGAAATTGGAGGTAGACAACTTCTTTTTTCGATTATCCATGATATCACCGATCGACGAAATGCGGAAAAGAGCCTGGAAGAGCTGAACCGGGATTTTCTGACTTTGTTGGAGAATACATCGGATTTTATCTATTTTAAAGATAAAGAGAGTCGTTTTCGATTCTGCAGTCAGACGTTGGCCCGAATCACGGGACACTCTAGCTGGCGGGAAATGGTAGGTAAACATGATCTGGAGGTTTTCCCACCCGACACGGCCAGGATCTATAATGAAGAAGAGATCCCCATCTTTCGTGATGGAGTAAGCCTTCTCAATCGTGTGGATCCCTACTATGATGAAAATGGGAATCAGGGATGGGTCAACACCAACAAATGGCCTGTTCTGGACGACGATGGAAAAACGGTACTGGGCATATTTGGCATCAGCAGAGATGTAACAGCGCAGCATGCTGCTGAAGAGAGGCTGGAGATTGCGGCAAGCGTTTTCCAGAATGCCAGTGAGGGTATTTTGATCACTGATGCGGAGGCCAATATTATTGAGGCCAACGATGCATTTTGTCAGATATCCGGATATTCGCGTGAAGAGATGTTGGGGCAAAATCCTCGATTTTTAAAATCAGGCCATCATAATCCGCAGTTCTATACTGAAATGTGGAGGACCCTTCAATCAAAGGGTTTCTGGCATGGAGAAATATGGAATCGCCGCAAAAATGGTGGCTTATTTGCCTGTCGCACAGCCATCACCGCTGTACAAAGTCGGGAAGGGAATATACATCGTTACATCGGGCTCCATGCTGATGTTACAGAATTCCTGCGGCATCATGAAGAGATGGAACATATGGCGTATTACGACGCTCTGACGCAGTTGCCCAATCGTCTTTTACTTTCCGATCGGTTGAGCCATTCCCTGTCCATGGCTGATCGAAATAAGACCATCGTGGCGGTATGCTATCTTGATCTGGATACATTCAAACCTGTAAACGATCAGTATGGTCACAAAGCTGGTGATCTGCTATTGATCGAAATTGCAAAAAGGTTAAAGCACTGCGTGCGCGCGGAAGATACGGTAGCCCGTCTCGGTGGTGACGAATTTGTTTTACTCTTAACAGAGCTCAAAGGAGAACAAGAGTGGCAGAATGTAGTCAATCGTGTGCTCATCTCTGTAAGAGATCCTTTTACGGTTCCGCAGGGAGAGAGAGTGCGGGTATCAGCCAGCATAGGTATAAGCGTATACCCTCGCGACCGTGTGAATTGCGAACAGCTTCTCATGCATGCGGATCTTGCAATGTATCAGGCCAAAGAGCATGGCCGCAATCAGAGCCGACTCTATGAGAAAGCCTCCTGAATCAATGCTTTCGCTTTTTGTTAACTCGTTTTTGGCTACAATTCATTAATTTGCGGCATCTATCAAATCATTGGAGTTTCAGAAATTGTTGAAAATTCTTCAGGAGACTCAGAAGTTCCAGAAGTCTCTTCAGGGGGAACACCTTCACCGGTTCTTTTCGCCTCTTTTCTGCTGCTTCTGCGTTCCAGCTTCTGCTGTCGTTTTTCTTTTTTTTTGATTTCGCGTTGCCTTTTTTCAAAGCTCTGTCTGCCGGTGGTTGCCAAATAAAATCTCCTTGTGTTCAGCGAAGTTCAAGTTCACAGGCTTTGCAAACTGATCAGAACTCATCTCCAAACTGTACAGAGTCTGGAGATGAAAAAAGAGTTCATCGTTGTTCGATTTTTTGAACTTTCGCGTACAAAACTACGCCAGGAGCTCTCTGTTTTAAGATGAGTTGTTAAATCAGGAAATACGA
>JBNLFC010000258.1:0-5719 GCA_050305335.1 Leptospirales bacterium | reverse complement strand
ACATACGTATTATTTACTATAATATAGTAGTTATACCCTATAAGAATTACGCCGATCAACGCTATACCGCCAGCCAGCCCATCCAGCCCATCTATCATATTGATAGAGTTGATTGCTCCTACGATGATAAAAATGGACAGAAAAAACCCGAGAATATAAGGAATTTCAATGCTTAAGGAAGGCGTCAGAACGATGCTCTGTACAGCAAGGTCTCCTCTGTAAACTACCAGCATCGAAACGAGAATCTGAGCCAGCAATCTTGTCAGTGCAGGCAGCGAATAAAAGTCATCTATCAGGCCAATTGCAAACAGTAAGACCGAGGGAAGGAAAAAAAAAATGTGATGAGGCGGGGCAATCCAGAGAGATACGGCGATGAAATATGAAAGAAAAATTCCTATGCCGCCTAAGCGAGGAATGGGGCTTTTATGGACTCTCCGTGGAATAATAGCGGTTGCTTGTTTCAATGTTTCGGGTTCTGCCAGGCTGTCGGGAAAATCATAGAATTTGTATTTTTTTGCCACTGTAATTGTTAACTGAATTACAGTTAGAGAAAGAACCAATGAGCTGGCAAAAAGTAATATTAATTCAATAGGATTCACAGTTCTTACTTTTTAAGTTAAATTCAATGTCTGTCTTCAAAAAAAGGCTCGGTCTTTTTGATCGGGAAACATATGTGTCCATCGACTCCTGTCACGCGTTGTAAAAGGTTTTGTACCACTCAACGGTTTTTCGGATTCCCTTCTTCAAATCGGTCTTTTGCAAAGGACCGAAGTCTCTCTCCAGGTCGCTCACATCGGCCCATGTTGTTTCAACATCCCCGGGTTGCATGGGTAGCATATTTTTGATTGCTGACACACCCATGGCCTCTTCCAGGGCCTGTATGTAGTCCATCAACTCCACTGATCTGGAGCTGCCAATGTTGTAAATACGATATGGCGCTGAAGATGATGCCGGATCCGGTTTCTCCGGATTCCATTCGGTGTTGATCTTTGCCGGTCTGTCTATGACACGAACAACCCCCTCGATAATATCATCTATATATGTGAAATCTCTTTTCATTTTACCATGATTAAAGACATCAATTGGTTTTTTTTCAAGCATAGCTTTTATGAAAAGAAATAGTGCCATATCAGGTCTACCCCATGGACCGTATACAGTGAAGAAGCGTAAGCCGGTTACAGGAATTCGGAAAAGATGGCTATAAGTATGGGCCATCAATTCGTTTGATTTTTTACTGGCTGCGTAGAGACTGATGGGGTGATCTACATTGTCATGTATGCTGAAAGGCATTTTTCTGTTCAAGCCATAAACCGAGGAGCTGGAAGCGAAGACCAGGTTTTGAACTGCAAAGTTCCTGCATGCTTCCAGCAAATGGAAAAAACCGATTATGTTGGCTTCTACATATGCCCTCGGATTAGTAATACTGTATCTTACCCCCCCCTGGGCTGCAAAGTTACAAACCGCATCGAATTGGTGTTCTTTGAAAAGCCTGGAAATAAGATCTGTATCCTCTAATTGTCCGCGAATGAAAGAATAGCCCGATATTTTAGAGCTTTCTGTCAGGTGTCCATATTGAATATCAGATTCGGATATGCCACATTCCCGCAGACGACCATACTTTACGGTAACATCGTAATAGTCGTTAATTGAATCCAGACCTACTACCTCATCACCTCTTTCCAGCAGCTTTTGCGACAGATGGTATCCAATGAATCCAGCTCCACCTGTGATCAGTATCTTCATTTTAATTGATCTTGCCTTTCTGGTATGAAATTTTAAGACTCTCCTGGCAGCATCTGGATGAAGTCGTCCTATGTGTCACCTTTCCTTGTCTGTCAAATTTATCCACAGCCGTATGGCCGGCACAATTGATCAAAAAAGAGGGTGTGATTGAAGCTATGAGTCCTCTGGCATTGTCATAGCGTGTAATATCAAATTCGGTTTCTTCTGGAACAATCAATTCCAATCCATGTTGTGCAAACCGCGTTAGTTCCCATCCCCGTTGTCCATTCCATCCGCTGATCAGGACTTTTTTCATGGTTTCTCCGGCAGCTGATCCATAGTGGTCTATTTTGCACCAAAGAGCTTCATATCGGCTTCTGTCATGATCCGAACCAGTTCGGAAAATTTCACATGGGGTTCCCACCCGAGTTTTTCTTTGGCCTTTGAAGGATCACCCAGCAACTGCTCCACTTCAGCCGGTCGGAAATACTTTGGATCGATGGCCACGACGGTTTTGCCGCTCTTTCGGTCTATACCTTTTTCATCGACGCCGCTGCCTTGCCATTCCAGATCAAAGCCGGCATAGGAAAAAGTATGCTCAATAAATTCTCTTACAGTATGCATTTCTCCCGTAGCTACGACATAGTCCTCAGGAGTAGCTTGCTGAAGCATCAACCACATCATTCGTACGTAGTCAGGGGCATAACCCCAATCGCGTCTGGCATCGATGTTTCCCATATACAGGGTATCCATTTTGCCCGCTCGTATTTTAGCGGCACCCATAGTGATTTTTCTGGTAACAAAATTTTCCCCTCTTCTGGGAGACTCGTGGTTGAACAAAATCCCATTGGAAGCATGAATACCGTAAGATTCGCGATAGTTCACAACGATCCAGTAAGCATACAGCTTGGCTACGGCATAAGGTGAACGGGGATAAAAAGGCGTTTTCTCCGTTTGCGGGACTTCCTGCACTTTGCCAAATAATTCCGATGTGGATGCCTGATAAAAGCGCGCCTTGACTCCTGTGTCTTTGATCGCATCAAGAATCCTCAGGGTGCCTACCGCATCTGCTTCTACAGTATATTCGGGGACTTCAAAGGAAACCGCCACGTGGGATTGCGCGGCAAGATTATAGATTTCTTCAGGCTCCACTCTTTCCAGAATTCTGTTTAAATTGCTGGAGTCGGTAAGATCTCCATAGTGCAGTTTCAGCAATGGATTGCCGTGAAGATGCTCAATGCGTTCGCGGTTCATGGAACTTGCACGCCGTACTATTCCATGCACTTCATATCCTTTGTCCATCAACAGCTCGGCAAGATAAGAGCCGTCCTGTCCTGTAATACCTGTGATCAACGCTTTTTTCATCTCACAACCAATTCCTGTGCAATAATATTATTTTTAGCAGTCGTTCGCTTCCATAACTGGCATTTATGAGGCGCATGACCAAAGGTAGGTCTGTTTGCCTTCCGGTCAATACTTGTTCCGCCACTTGCCCGGGAACGCTTGTTTCGTTTCCCTGCTTTTGTTTGGTCCGTGTGCTTTCGAGCGACCGGGAGAATACGCTTTTCATGGCCGCGTTTCATCAATTTTTAGTCGCTATGTCAAATATTCTATGAAAATGGGCCGGGTCCTGTCTGTCCGGCCCTGAAATTATAGCAAATTTTGAAAAAAAAAACGGATCACGGTAACCAGAAGTGAAAAGGGCACTCTTAATTTAGTCGAATCCTCAGGCGGGTTTCCATTTTTGTACGAGGCGGAATATGTCAAAAGTTGTGATTCTTGGAGCAGGCGTGGCGGGTCATACGGCCGCGCTATTTGCCCGAAAAAAATTGAGTAAAAAACATGAAGTGATCGTAGTCACACCCAATAGTAAGTGGAACTGGATACCATCTAACATATGGGTTGGTGTGGGGACCATGTCCGATGAGGATGTAACCTTTGAACTCGCTCCAGTGTATAAACGACAGGGCATTACATACAAGCAGGCGAAAGCTGTGAGTATTCACCCGGAAGGTGGGAACGGAAAGCAGGAATCCTTTGTCACTATAGAGCATACATCTTCTGAAAAACAAGGCGAAAAGGAGGAGGTTGCATACGACTATCTTATTAACGCGACAGGCCCTCGCCTCAATTTTGGTGCTACGCCCGGTCTTGGTCCCGAGCAAAATAGTCTCTCTGTATGTACCGCGTCCCATGCAATGCATTCCAACGAAAAATTTCATGAAGCCATTGAAAAATTGGAAAAAGGCATTCATCAGCGATTTTTGATCGGACTCGGTCATGGACTTGCCACATGCCAGGGAGCAGCGTTTGAGTATTTATTCAACATAGAGTATGAATTGAGGAAGCGCGGGCTCCGAGAAAATGCCACTCTCACATATATCACAAATGAAAGTAATCTAGGAGATTTTGGCGTAGGCGGAATGCACATTCGTATGGGGGGATACGTTACCCATAGTAAGATTTTTACAGAGTCCCTTTTTACTGAAAGGGGAATTCATTGGATCACGGGAGCTCATGTCAGTCAGGTGAATCCGGACAACGTGACTTTTGAGCTACTGGATGGTTCATACAACTCTGTGGATTTCGACTTTGCCATGTTGATTCCTCCTTTCGCAGGATCAGGAATGAAGGGATTTGACAGAAGCGGCGAAGACATCACGGAAAAGCTTTTTCTGCCCAATGGCTTCATGCGAGTTGATGCAGACTATACCCCGAAGCCGTTTGAAGAGTGGAAGGCAACTGATTGGCCGAGGACCTATCAAAATCCATATTGGAAGAACATCTTTGCGGCAGGAATTGCATTTGCCCCACCCCATCCCATTTCCCGGCCACGAAAAAGTGTTAATGGAACTTCCATTGGCCCTACTCCTCCACGTACGGGCATGCCAGCTGCCATGATCGGCAAGGCGGTTGCTTTGAGCATCGCTGATATGATTAAAGGAAAAAGTGCACCGACGCATACCGCATGCATGTCGGAAATCGGCGCTGCGTGTGTCGCTTCGGCTGGAGCCAGCCTGACCGGAGGTATGGCAGCTTCTATGACTATGTATCCTGTGGTCCCAGACTTTGAAAAATTTCCGGAGTATGGAAGAGATATGGATTACTCTTTCGGTGAACTGGGATTGGCAGGCCACTGGATCAAGACCCTGCTACATTATATGTTCATCTATAAAGCGAAGGCCTATCCTGGCTGGTCTTTGATTCCGGAGTAGAGAGTGCATTAATAGGGAAAACGAGGTTTTAAAATATGTCGCAGGAAATGGTTGTAAACAAAATTGAAATGGAAGGTGTAAACCGGATTGAGCCTCATACCGAGACTTTTTTTCCGCCGGTACCTACCGGATTTACTCGATGGATGCGCGTCAGTTTCCCCTGGCAGCTCTTCAGGTTTGCCTTTATCAACCTGAAGATGATTCAGATGATTCGAAAATCGCATCACTGAGACGTGTCCATGGTCACACCCGAGTTGACACGCTGTCCATCCGTGTTCTGGGTGTCGACCGCTTCGCAATCCATGCTCCGCTATCTGGTGCGCCATGCACGTCTGGTTTTAAGCCAGGTGGATGTCAGGATTGTATACCATTATTGTTTGATCGCTAACCACTGATCGTTCTAAGCCCTCACTCTCTGCGAATGAGGAATCTCTATTAGCCTGGTGTACTGAAGTCTTGCCGCAAAAAAATGAGGTGGTGGAGAGCATTTTGTCTTTTCGGACTATTTGCCTCCATCCACCTCGGAGGATGGTTGAACATTCTATAAACATGGAAACGAATGCTTTTTACGATGTGCGTGTGCACACTCCTTTGTTGCGGAAGCGACCTTTCTTTAAGTAAATTTCCTCGGAGCTCGAGGTTATTTCCACCAGAGAGCCACTGAAAAACTTCTCCAGAGCAGTTGCGAGAGTTGTAAATCCACGCCCTGCGAAAAAGACACGAATTCCGTATTTTTTTAATACAAGATAAGGGCGCAGGCTCATCTCCTGGCTCAACACACC
>JBNLFC010000257.1:0-5739 GCA_050305335.1 Leptospirales bacterium | reverse complement strand
TAGTTCAGGGGGCAAGAAATTGAGGAGGATGCCGGGGGATAAAAGCAAGTCCTGCAACGTTTATCTCTTGTAAAAGCGATGTGCGGCTGACGACCAGTTCGTGTTTGTCAACAATTTATTCGGGCCTTAAGCGATTGGCCTATCAGGCTCTCTGCTGGCGAGGGGTAAAGGCGATGAAGAACGTAGCAGTTATTGTATGCTACACGTAGCGTGGCCAGAAAAATTACTGAAATCCTGAGATAGTAATTCTCTATTCTTTCAGATATGCTTTTAAATACTCCCCTGTAACTGACTTTTTATTTTTACACACTTCTTCGGGTGTACCTTGCGCTATCAATTCACCCCCATTTTTTCCACCTTCTGGACCAAGGTCTATGATCCAGTCGGCGCTGGCTATTACCTGAAGATTATGTTCAATCACTATTACAGAGTTTCCATTGTCGACCAACGAGTGAAGTATACCAAGGAGTCTGTCTGTGTCTTTCAGGTGAAGACCTGAAGTTGGCTCATCAAGCACATAGGTATTTCCTTTGTGTTTCAGCTCTTTTGCCAGTTTCAGGCGTTGTAGTTCCCCGCCAGACAGGGTGGAGAGTGGCTGGCCAAGTTCAATGTAATCAAGGCCCACTTTTATGAGCATCTGCAACCCCTCTTTGATAGTCGGGTCTTCAAAGTAGTCAAAGGCATCAATCGCGGTCATACAGAGAGCGTCGTAGATATTTTTTCCTTTATAAGAAAGCTGAAGCACTGACTCCAGATATCTTTTGCCGTTACACGCCTTGCAGGTGACCGTCATCTCTTCCAGAAAACTCATATCAATGTTTACTGCACCCTGGCCATTGCACACAGGGCAACCCCCCTTTGAGTTAAAGCTGAAAAGCCCGGGGTCTCTATTTGTGGCGTGTGCAAATTCATCTCTTACAGCATCAAAAATTTTTGTAAACGACATGGGAGTAGATCGATTGCTTCGCGGGGGGGATTTCTGATCCACACAAACTGCATCCGGATAGGCTGTCATGAAGTGTTCATGGATGAGCGTACTTTTGCCACTTCCTGCAGGACCCGTGATGGCGAGGAGTACGCCTGCCGGGAGTGAAACGGTAATGTTTTTTAGATTGTTCTTTGCAGCGTTCTGTATTTTAAAGGGTGCTTTTGTAGCTGTACGTCTTTTACGAGCAACGACCTTTTTTTTAAGCTCATTGGAAGTGATGCTTTTTTGTAGCAAAAAGTTTTTCTTTGAACCGGCAAAGATCAGCTCTCCTCCTTTTGAGCCAGCGCCGGGGCCAATCTCAACAATTGTGTCTGATGCCAGTATTACATCGGGGTCATGCTCCACTACAAGCACCGAGTTTTCTCTGTCGCGGAGTTTTTTGAGCATTGCAATGACCGCATGGACGTCCTTTGGATGAAGTCCCGAAGTCGGTTCATCTATAATATAGATCATATTGATCAGATCGCAGTCAAGCTGCCGTGCCATTTTTACCCGCTGAGACTCGCCGCCGGAGAGGGTTCCTACTGCTCTGTTCAGATGGAGGTAACCGGCACCTATTTCGATCAAGTTTCTTACAGCAGCGGCAATTCTTGAGGTGATGGGTTTTGCCTCTTCAATGCTGATGGATGAAACGAAGTTGTAGAGTTCAGGCATCTGCATATGCACAACTTCTTCCAGTTTCACTCCGCCGACCGAAATATTGCGGATCTTTTTGTTCACCCGTGAACCGCCACAATGGCAACATTCACGCTGTGTAATATATCCTTCAAAACCAGCAGGATTTGAGGTGCCACGCACATGACGCTCTCTCAGTTTCGTGATGACCCCTGTATATTTTGATTCATACTTTTCGCCCATGCGGTCTGAGGCAAACTTTGTCTCTTCCGAATAGAGAAGCATATGCAGTTCTTTTCTGGATAACTTTTTTACCGGTTTATCCGGGTCGAAAAATCCGCATATTGTAAGTGACTTCCAGAACCATTTGCCAATGGCGTACATCGGGTGTTTGATTGCCCCTTCGCGTACCGAAAGATTAAAATCAACAATTTTTGATTCATCCAGTACTGTTTCAAAGCCCAGCCCACTGCACACAGGGCACATTCCTGAGGCGTCGTTGAATGAAAATGTACTTGCAGGATAGTAGTTTCTATCATCATCAAAGCGTGAATAAAGCAACCGGATATACGAATAGATGTCGGTTGCCGTTCCTACGGTGGAACGGGGGTTGGTCCCCATGGGTTTTTGATTGATGACTATGGGCGTCGAAATATTCAGTACCGCGTCGGCATCTGGACGTGGAAACTTTGGCATCCGGTTTCTTTCGTATGGACTGAATGTTTCAAGTAACTGGCGTCGAGCTTCCGCATAAATAGTATCGTATACCAGCGAAGATTTGCCGCTGCCTGAAACTCCGGTAAAGGCTACCAGCTGATTTCGTGGTAGTGATACTGAAAGGTTTTTCAGATTATGTACACGGGAGTTTATAACGTCAATGTTGTGTTTTGACTCCACAGGGTATTGGTTTTTTATTTTTTTTACTGCTGACATTGTTCCACCTTTGATTCTATAGTGGAACGGTTTTGAATACTTCTGAATTGCTAAGATATGTACAGAATAATACCATCAGACATATTATAATGGTATTACCGGAATACAGATTTCAAAGACATGCTTGCCCTGACCCTGAGGATGCTCTGCGGAGTCCATACGCATCGTTTCATATGGTAGCCCCTCCCCACAAGTAAATCCACTACCAGGGAGCCAGTCCCTGTAAATTACCTGCCAGGCCTTTGAAAAGTCCTCCACACCGAGTTCAAACTTTGCAACCGCATAGTCGCCAGCTACCAGAATCATTTTGCCAACCTCGCCGGAAACTTCGGTACCATGAGGTACTTCTATACCCACACTTAAACGAAGCTTTTCCGGGTCAGTGATCGCTGGATCGTCATGGTATAAGCTATAGTTTAGTGTAGACTCATCGATCAGTTTCCTGGGCGCGGCCCATTTGTAGAGCCTCTCAAAGAGTGATCGGAACAGCGCTTCATCACCGAAGTATGGCCCGATGTGGCGTATATAGGCAATTTGACGCTCTTCATAGCGTTCAATGCGTATTGTGGTAAACTCTCTCTCATGAATTAAGATCTTCCACTCAAAACCGTTCGTGCTTCTATTGTAAGAAGATGAAACAGTTGTGTCTTTCCCCGGAGTGCTCTCTATATGATAGTCTTTGCTTGCGAGTATGCGGATCTTGCTATTTCGAATTTCTGAGTTTCGCCACTCTGACGGAGTACATGAAAAATAGTCCTTAAAGAGGCGTGAGAAGGAAGCAGAGCTTCCAAACCCGCATGAGTATGCGACTTCCGTGATACTCTTTACCGGGTCATTGACAAGCATGATCGCAGAACGTTCCACTCTGATCCGCTGCACAAACCTTCCGAAAGTCTCACCGACTATGGTTGAGAATATTCTGTGAAAATGAAATTCGGAAAACCCTGAAAAGCGTGCCACCTGGTCCAGTGAGAGTTCCTGATCCAGGTTGGCATCAATGAAATCTATTGCGCGGTTGATTTTCGCAATGTAACGCAATCGGTTGTCTGTCATGTTCAAAAAGAGCCTTTTTCTTGAGTCGATGCTTCTGTTGCACTTCCGGCAACTCAGTTCATCAGATTTGCCACCGGAAAATAGATCCAGGTGCCAATATAAGCAAGGTTGATGAGAAGCCCTGGTGATGCAATGATTCGGCTGATCTTATTGCCGGATCGAAACGTCCTGATTTCCAGCAAAAGAACTTGCGGGCACTCATCTCAAAAGTATGACCGCATCCGCCAGTCATATCAATCATAATTCACCATCCGGGTAGCTCGAAAATTTCGCCTGACTCAATTGTGCTGTGCCGCTTAATCCAGATTCATTACACCGGCGTAAATTTCTCACTAACCTGGTATATTCCGCCCCAGTACACGTCAATCCAGTGATGGTGCCAGGCCGGGTTATTGTACCGGTGGTCGTATCCATTGCTGATACAATTTCAGTGGAAGTGTCGGAATCCCAGTCCGCGCCAATGATTCGGTTGTCCTCAGTGATTCCGGCCAATAGTTGTGGCCCTCCGTTTGATAGGCGAGCGGCAATTTTCTCATTTAGATTGTAACGAAAAATACCCCGGGTTCCCGGGGCAGGGGGTTGCCCGAAGTCGAGTTCCGGGGGGCCATCTGGTCCTGCTCGCCAGACCTCTTCATCACCGCTGACGGAATTTTGGCTAAAATAGTATAGATTTACGTTCAAACAAGATTCCGTGGAAGACTGGATGCTTGCATTCCCCATGCTTGTGATCCCGGATTCGGAATTTGTATCGAATGGCAACGAATAACTTGATGAAGTGTATCGATTTATCCTGGCTTCTGCCGGGAAGACCGCATTTTTACATCCGATGGCCATAATAAATAGTAATGCCGCTAAATAAAATTTTAAAAATTGTGGTCGGCATGTAATTGTTCGACGATTGGCATAACCGTTGAGGCAGGGATATCTATTCGTCTGGAGCGTACCTGAGAATCATGCCGCCTGTGGAAAGGGGGCGTGTTTCAAGTAGTTTGAGTTTTTTATGAGGAATTCCCTGATGGAACAAAAGTCTCCCTTTTCCTAAAAATACCGGTGCAATGCATAAGCGAAACTCGTCAAACAGCTCTGCTTTCATCAAAGATTCGGAGAGGTTGCCGCTACCGAACACAAACATATTTCCGTCGCCTTGCTGTTTCAATTCGGGAATTTCGGTCGCAGCCTCTTTAACAATTGTTGTGTTGTTCCAGGCTGCAGTCTTGAGTTTTCGTGAACATGCAACTTTTGGAAGCTTGTTCATGTATTCCGCTATCTCTCCCTCATCTCCCTCGGCCTTCGTCCAGTAATCAGCCATACCTTTATAGGTTGTCCCTCCAAAGATGAGCATGTCGGCTGATTTGAGTTGTTCAATGCTAAAATCTTCAAGCTCTTTGCCCCAGACAAGTTCGTGAAAACTCAAGTCCCAGTTTTTCTCGCCCTCAAAATATCCATCCAGGGTGACCACATTCCACATTATCAATTTTCTCATGTTTTACACTCCCGTGGTATTCATCCAATCCTTGCGAAAAAGATATTCTACCAGATTCGATTCAACCTGATACACCAGCCCCGATTTTTCAATTGCCCGTATGTGCCTGGAGTCTTACTATGCTCTTAAAATAACTCTACTGCAAGCATTATAAAGGAGTTATTCGATAATTCCTTTCACAGGTTTTTGGGGGGCAGTATCTCTACTTTTACAACCCCTAAAAGTACATACACCCCGGGAGTTAAATCTCAATAATGGGTAAAAAAATGACATCTCAAACCGTTGATCCAAACATAGAGCAAGCCCCAGGCCCTCGCCTGTGGTTTGCTGTGATCCTCATGTATCTCTTCATCCCGCTGATTCTCCTGGTCTGCGGAGGAGATTTTAGCTGGTGGCAGGCCTGGGGCTATTCCGTACTGCTATTTCTGGCCGGTGTCGTCGGACGAGTACTTGCGGAGAAGCGGCATCCGGGAATTCTGGTAGAACGGATTACCGCGGAGAAAACGCTGAATGCGAAACCGTGGGATAAAGTGCTTTCCCCGCTGATGGCGATCAGTCTCACATTCCCCCTTGTTATCGTCGCAGGACTGGATCACCGGTATGGGTGGACACATCTATTTCCCATATGGCTGAATATCCTCGGTCTCGGCTTCATCGCGCTTGGTTA
>JBNLFC010000256.1:0-5747 GCA_050305335.1 Leptospirales bacterium | reverse complement strand
ATCCTTTTTGTTCTGGGGATCTTACCATCAAAATATTTAAATTCCCTTACTGGAAAAGTAGCAGAATTGCTCCAGCTACCGGAGCAATTCTGGGATAGAGTCAGAAATACAAAACAATTTTATTTTATATCGCTTTTCATATCAGTAATTTTAGTCCTCATCGCTTTTCAGTTTAGATACAGATTCTACTCACCCCCACCAGAAGGGGCCGGCGATAGTGTGCTCCTTCTGGAATATGTACCTGTTTACTCCGAAATTTTTGGATATCGCGATAGTTTTGATGAAGTGCTATCTCTTTTTATTGTATCCAGAGTTTATCTGTTTATCAGGTCCTTCTCCTCCGCAGGAATAGACACTGCATATACCCTCGTCTCGCTGATGGCCGGTGCAATTTACTCCTTCGCAGCCCTCCAGTATTTAAAAAGATACTCCTTTTCAGTAGCCTTGCCTGGATTCGTGTTATTCTTTTTTACACCGGGGGTGGTCCTCTATTTCGGCTATCCTGAAAACTATCCCCTGGCATCCATGGGTCTGGCCATTCTTATATTGCGCATTACCCATCATCTGGAGACCCGCATTGACCCGGCCGAAAACGCAAACCAGAAACGATTCTGGTTTTTTTCCGGATCTCTGGCTGCTCTCAACGCCCTTTTTCATCTTGCAACAGGAGTCATCTTGCCGGCGTTGATCGCATCGGTCTGGTGGTCCTCGGGAAAACAAAAGGAGAAATTCTTCAGACTCACACTTTATCCGATTCTTGGAGCGCTGCTGGTGTTTGTGCCGCTATGGAGTTATTTCCTCTTTTTTGCGGCAAACCGTGTAGATCCCTTTCATTCTTTCGCAGCAAGGCCACCGATTTATCCTCCGCATCTTCTCTTCTCTTATGATCATCTCATGAGTATTTTCAATCTGGTCTTACTTGCATCTCCGGTTATCCTGTTCCTTCCGCTGCTTTTCTATTTCAGACACAAAAATAACGACAGGAATGCACAACCAACCCCGGGCGAGTCTCAGGCACCGGGTTTTACAAGCAGGACATCCCTCCTCTTTCCCATGCTCGCTGCAGCCTCCTGCATAAGTCTGACTTTTGTAATAAATCCCCTTCTCGGGTTTCCTGCTGATTGGGACCTATCCACCATCTTTCAGTTTCCTTTGCAGGTAGCACTGTTCCAGCTTTTTAAAATGGGAAATGACAAAAGAGAGTATCACTATACAATCGCATTTCTCTTTTCCACTCTTCTGGTTCCTTTTACTTCATTCTGGGTGCTGCATTTTCACCAGAGTCCACCAGAAAGCATTCATATTCTCACGAACGCCCGACGTCTGGTAGAAAAGGAATTACTGGCCATCAAGGAAGGGCCATTTTTTGGCAATCTGCAAGACATGAAAAGAAAAAAGGCCTATGTGGAAGCAGTCATGTTTCAGATAAGAAGTAACGAATACTTAAACACACTGTCCGGAGATAAGAGAGCTTCCGGTGCAAAGCAAGAAATTACAGAAATTCAGGAGAATCTTAACAGGGAAATTGCGGACCTGCGGCGCGTTTTGTCGCTGCCGGAAGGTGAGTATAAAAAAGAATTTCCTCCGGTCTGGAAAAGCCTTACCAGAACAAATATTCAAATTGAGGAAATAAAACGTCAATATGGTGTGCTGGGGGAGGAGCCGGGTCTTTGAACAGATTTTCAAAAAAAAAGCCATTCTGGAGTCATATCTTCCTTATCATTGCAATGGTGAGTTGTTCCACTTTGCCGGCTTCTTATCCCATTGTGATACGGCACACCGTGAGCATAGAACCTTCAGTGCAATGGAAAGATAAAATTGAGGAGACCTATACAGTATTTCTAGAAAAAGAACCCTACCAGATTGCTTATCCCTCTATCTCCAGAGGTGACTGGCCAGAAGCGGTTGAAAGCTGTAAGAAGCTGCAACCCTCCATGCCATGTTATGTGCAAAGTAACTGCGCCCTGGCCCTCCTTATGGCGCACCATGGCGATCCCTTTATCCCCATAGCCACAGCAAGACAGCTCTGCCCCGATTCTGATTTGATCGAGAACAACTTTCGAACCATTCTTGTTCTTACTGAAAAAAATCGATAGACCCCCGTGCTTGCTCGTGCTGTATTCACAGTTGAGCAATGCTGGCCTTTAATCCCATGGAAGCAAAACATGCATTTACAAAATCCGCGGCTCCACTGTCAGGACTTTTGCTGATCATTTTCTTCTCCCTTGCAACGGCCCAATGTACCCGGCGTAAAGAGGTCCCACCCTACTACTATATAATGCTACCATATCTTGTGGGTGGCGGCCAACGTCCGTCTCCTCCCGGGAATGTAACATGGACTTACTCGCCAGCACTGGAACAGGCTCGGATTCGCTGGACACCTGGTAGCGACGATTTTCTTCCAGCGCCTGCGTATCGTGTTTATCTCTATTTTTCCGCTCCCCCTTCCGAATTCTATCTATACAAAGATCTATATTTCGAAGTGGTTCAGCAAGAACTCTATTTCAACATTGACGGAGTAGAAGATCCCTTTTATGCAGTGGTCACAACCTACGATGGATGGTCGGAATCGATCCCCGCTCCCTATATCACAATACGTCGTACCGATCCTGACCACTGGGAAAACCCTTAGACCGGCTGACATTGTGACGCGAACTTAAAATGATGACGCTCATTCAAAAAAAAATGACTGTGTGGATTCCACCGGTACTCTTGCTGGTCTCTTTATTTTCATTGCATGCAAAAAATGAACATGAGCATCCCGGGAAAACCCGGCCAACTCCACCACCGGGCCCTGTGGCAATGGGAGCAGTCTTCATCTCAGATCTTATCATTCCCGGATCAGGCGCTCTCTATCACCACCACCCCTGGCGGGCATCCGTTTTTTTCATAACCAGAAGCGTTAGCGCTGCCGGAGCGATCGAGTATTACAATCGATACGTGAATTACCGTTCAGCTACAAGAGCCGCCCGGATGGCCGACCTTTACTATGGTGGGGGACTTGTTTATATGGACCCTTACGAACCCAACAGGTACAGGTCATCCATCTCATTTGCGAAGGAGGCCGGAAGATATAACTCATATCGTTCTGCCATGATCACTGTGCACCTGATTTTCACCGCAATCAGCTTATATTTTACTTATGATGATTTTGCCAGAATGCGAGCAGAAAAGCATTCCACATACGATCTCTCTGACACAGAAGTGCGAATGAGTTATTTGCAACCATCATGGCAGAGGAATGATTTCTTACTTTTGCCGGGCCAATCCTATCTCGGGACGCTGGAAATACCGATCACTCGCCTGGATTTCTGATCATCGAAGGGATGGTGCGGAAAATGATTGCCAGATCCATAATCAAAGACCAATTCTCGATGTAATAAATATCCAGTTCTACCCTTTTTTCAATGGAAGTATCGCCTCTTAATCCATGAATCTGAGCCCATCCGGTTATACCCGATTTTACGCTGTGGCGCCTCATATAATGAGCATAACGCTCTTTGAATTGAGTAACAAAGTGGGGTCTTTCGGGACGGGGCCCGACTACAGACATGTCGCCTTTCAATACGTTAATGAACTGCGGCAATTCATCCAGTGCGGTTTTTCGCATAATATTGCCAAGGGGTGTTACTCTCGAATCATTCTTACTTCCCCATATCGTATCCGACTTTTTTTTGTCCTGCACATACATGGTTCGAAATTTAATCACTTTGAAATGGTGGCGATCCAGCCCTACTCGGTCCTGAAGAAAAAAAACCGGTCCTCTCGAGGTGATTTTGATCAAGATTGCCAGAAATAGCAAAAGGGGAGAAATACACACCAGCACGGCAGCGGAAAAGACTACATCCAGCAATCGCTTCATAAATCGATTGTATCCGTTTTTTAGCGGAATATCGCGGATAGTGAGAATCGGCAACGAATCCATCACCTCAATGCGTGCATGATGTGTTACCAGATCCAGATAATCGGGAACAATGCGGCAATCAATCCCTTCAGAATCGCAATATTCGATCACCTTACCAATGAACGCCGGATTGTATTCCATCGCATGAATCATAATATCGGGGTTCAACTCTCTGGCGATCTTTTGAAAGTTGCGAGCTTCCCCGACAATCAGATCCTTGAAATGGCTATCAGCTTCGCTCTTTTTGCCCAGCACTCCAACAACACGATAGCCGTATATTGAATGACGCTGCAGGGTATCCATCAAACGTCTCGCGCTTTTCCCGGCTCCAAGAACCATCACTTTACGTATTCCGATTCCTCTGCGGCCCAGACTCTGCATCAATTGCCGGAAACCATAATGGCCACCCATCAACAGCAGAGGGCTCAAGAAAGCATAGTATACAATGACCAATCGAGAATAAGAGGTGCCGCGATAGAAAAAAAGAATCGCAAGCACCAGCATGAGATTCAAAGCCACACCACGCAAAATGACAGCGAATTCCCGGGTAAGGCTCAATCCTCTTCGTGGATGGTAGAGGTCTATAGCAAAAAAAACCACCACCTGAAAAAAGGAGACCAGTAGAGCCGGTGCAAGATAGGCGCTGGCCACCATACCCATTCGATCATTCCCGAATGTAAGACCCGGAGAATAAATTCCTGCTGTATCGGGACTGACCTGTTTATCCACAGCGATCCATGCAAAATGCACAAGCGTTGCAGCGGAGAAGGAAGCAAGACTTATGAAAAAGTCCATCCATCCCATTGCGATTTTCAGCGATTGGTTTCTCTCCCGGATCATATTACCTCAATACCGAACAGCCGATTGGGATGTTGTAGCAATATCCCCCGGTCGGATTCTCTGACGGTTGATCAAGAATCGACTCTTACGATTCTTTTTACTTGCCATATCGAATCGCAAGAATGTTAAGCCAACGTAGAAACGATTGTCGTAAAAATTTACCACGCTGATAGAATTCACACCGGCAAATATACTGCGTTGCTCTATACTGTAGCTAAACCGTAGCTCCCAATCATGAAGATCGACAATCAAAGACATCTCATAATAGCCTATGTTGAAAACGGAATTCTGTCGTTTCTGTTCACCGGCAAGTCCGGTACTGTTGATGATATCACTTTCGAAGGGAACATGGTCATTGACACCATTGGCATCCGTAGATCCTTTTTTGTATCTGGCCGGATCCGTAGCCCTGGACTCCAGATCCATTTCCAGAAACCAGTGATCCGTCAATTGAATATCCAGTTTAAATGCATATCTCATATGATCCAGTTCCATGTTATAATACACATGATACCAGTAATAGGAGATCTCGAGGTATCTCAATCTTTTTAAAAGCCAGAGATCAAACCCGCCAGCCGTGAGAGTAATACCGAACACATTGGAATGATCGCGTCCATGCACTGTATCATACACATAGTCATTACTCAAACGTATACCGAGAAAATGTAGCTTCCTTCGAGAAAGCATATACTCACGCTCTGCGGAAAAAAGATTTAAGAAATCCAGATACAGATCCGCCCGCACAACAGGGTAATACCAGCGTTGACTGTAAGGGATATTCTCGGGAAATTTCCGCATGTCATATATGGAAACGACACTGAGCTGAAAATCTTCAACAGGGTTAAACTCCAGAGAGACTTCCGCCTCTTTCTGTTTTACGGAACTGTTGTAGCCCGTATAATTCACAAGGGGAGAATATTTCAGGCTCTCGTGATAGCTATCCTTTTCACGATACTCGCTACGAATATGCAGAAAATCTGGCCCCAGGGTCAACTCATCCCTG
>JBNLFC010000255.1:0-5757 GCA_050305335.1 Leptospirales bacterium | reverse complement strand
CGATGGAAAGAGACAATCCACTACAGTACAGGCTGGTACGTAGGCGATCCTCCTCCAGGCTATATTTCTATCCCGGGATTCGGAAGTTTTGCCGGGTTTCCCAATGGCCTTGATTTTGACTCTAACTACTATGAGTGGCAGCTGGGGTTTGGTTATGGTGAAAAGGTTGGCCCTCTAAGCTTCGAATTCGGATTTCTACCCGGCATTGGATATATCACAGCAGTAGACCATCACAACCTGCGACTGCTGCGCTGGAGAACGGACAACTCAGGTTTCAGTCTCTATACGAACATCCATATCCAGTATCAACTGGAGCACTTCCAGGTAGGAGTTAACTTCTATGGACATCGTCTTTATACAAGAGGACAACGGGAAAATGTAGGCTATTCAGGCACCTCTCCGTCCCTGGCATACTGGACAAAAACTGATCTAAACTTGAAAGAGAACGGAATGGAAATGTTTCTGGGGTATAAACTCTAATGACGAATGGAGAAGCACAACCTGACCCCATCGAGCTGGCGGTGATAGCCAGCGTGCCGACAGTCGCTATGGCGTCCTGTCGGGCGAAAGGTCGGAGAGTGACCGGGGGAACCGAGCTTCATTGAAATTGGACCCGAAGTTGTAATGAGCGCCGCAGGGCGCGGCACTATGCGTCAACGGAACTCAGCGATCAGGAAGTAGTCTTGCCTTTTCGTCCATCATTAGCGTTGTTACTATGGCCGCACGTTCTCTTGGCAGTTTGGTCAAAAGGTAGGGGACGATACTGGGTCTCCCTTCGTTTTCTGCGTTTTTTTCCATTTGTAAAAAAACATCGACAAGATCGCTATTACTCCAGCCAGCCACAATGGCTACGGCATCGTCGGGGGGCATATCATTCAAACGACGGGACATTTGATCGATTTTCAACTGACGTGTGGATTCCGATTTTCTCCGGCTCTCCAGTTGCACTTTCTCGTCTGTGATTCCTTTTTGCTTTTCATCAAGTTCGGCCATTTTTTTCTGGAACTCTTCATTCTTAATCTCCAGATCAGCTTTCATCTCCTGGAGTTTTTGTTTCTCTTCTTCCAGTTTTTCTTGCTCTTTTTTTAAGCGTTCCAGTGCCAGTTCTGTGGGAGAGTCTTGATCATCGGGGACCCTGGGAGGTTCCGAGGAAAGGTAAGGGATATACTCTTCCAGACGTATGATCCCCCATGTGTCTAAAAGATAGACAAAAACTCCTGACGCAAAAAGGATTACCAGGCTTAAGTAAACAATTTTTACTTTATCGGAAAATCTCATACGCTATTTGTTCTCAACCGCGGAAATCCACGGATGATCCTCTCTCTTTCCATTTATCGGCAATGCGACCCAGGCGGTCAATCTTTCGATCCAGTTCATTGAGTGCAGACTCGGGATTTTGCAGATCCAGTGGTTTTTGTTGGGACCTGATTCGTTTTTCGGAATCTCGGACTGTATAGACCTCTCCCCGGGCTGATTCGTATCGGTCAAGCTTCCTGGAAATGTTTCTGGATCCTTCGAAAGAAATTTTAAATTCGTTCGTTTTTTCCTGTACGGTAATCTTTTGAATAAAAGGAGGCCTTTTATCTTTTTTTGTCTCCCGGGTATTCCATTCCGAGCTTTTTAAAGTAGTCTCGTATGTAGTCCTCTCCGCTCTTTCGCTCTGTGCTTTCCGTGGAATCAGATTCCGGATGTGTCCCATGCTCTTCTGTATCATCAAGTTCCATTCCATTTTCATACTCCGTCTGTATCGGATGTAAGCTTTCCGCAGGCTCTACGATCTTCGAGCTGAGCAGCATTCGATTGCTCTCTTCAATAGCCTTTCTTTCATTTTTGCGTAGCTTCTCGTCAAACTCCTGTTTCTTTTTTTCCTTCAATATTTCAACAATTCTCTTTTCGCGGCGTGCCTCTGTCACTTTTGCCTGTTCTTTTTCCAGTTCGGGTAACATGGCCTCCTGATGCTCTATGGCAGTACGTTGTTCTGCTTCCAGACGATCTATGTAGAGATGATGCATTCTATAAGAATCTATATCAAATTGTACCTGCTTGCTCTGCTCCAGTGAGACCATCTCTTCGTTCAGCTGACGTTCCGAATCCAGTCGTGCTGATTGCAGTTCGTTGTAGCGCACCATGACCTTCGCCAGCTCTCCGACTGCCAGGTGTTCCCGTCTTTCTCTTAAATGAAGAAGCGTTTCCAGTTTGAAATGGAATTTTTTAATAGAATGCCTCCTCCTGAGCAGCATATACCAGATCGTGCAATGATTGAATTGTTTCGTCGTATTTGCTTCCCTCTTCCACTCGCTGCTGCAAAAATGCGTTAATCCTCTTCCATTTCTCAAGAGCCTCATCTACCTCAGGATTGGAGCCTCTAGCGTAGGCACCCAGATTGATGAGCTCCTCATTTTCACGATGGGCTGCCAGTAGAGTGCGCAATCTTTGTGCGTCGTCCAGATGTTCTGGAGTGATGATACGATCCATCACGCGGGAGATAGATTCTGTAATTTCTACAGCCGGATAGTGTCCTTTCTGAGCCAGTCGACGGGAAAGCACTATGTGGCCATCCAGAATCCCTCTGGCATTGTCAGCCACAGGATCATTGAGGTCGTCGGCTTCTACAAGCACGGAGAAAAAACCTGTAATGCTTCCGGTTTCCATGGCTCCGGCGCGTTCCACAAGGCGGCTCATACGGTACCAGACTCCGGGTGGATATCCGCCAGGACCAAGCTGGTCTCCCGAAGATATTCCTATTTCACGAAGCGCCATGGAGTAGCGAGTCAGGGAGTCCATTAAGAGATTTACATGTTTGCCCTGGTCACGGAAATATTCTGCAATACTCAGCGCGAATCCCGCAGAATAGACTTTTTCCATGGCACTACGGTCCGATGTGGCCACTACCAGAACCGATTTTTTTAAACCTTCTGGTCCAAGATCATACTCCAGAAACTCCCTGACTTCACGACCTCGTTCGCCCACAAGACAGATGACATTTACATCCGCTCTGGTGTAGCGGGCAATCATCCCCAGCAGTGTGGATTTGCCCACACCTGTACCTGCAAAAATTCCAATTCTCTGACCTCGTCCTACTGTTAGAAGGCTGTCAATGGAGCGAACTCCTGTGACCATCACATCTTTGATGGGAACACGACGAATTGCAGGTGGCGGTTCTGCATCCGCGAAGCGGCGTTCCGCGCTGATTACGGGACCTTTCATATCCAGGGGCTGACCCATTCCATCCATCACACGGCCCAGAAGTCGATCTGATACATAAATGGAGTGGCGGTGGCCCATGGCATGCACATTGGCTCCAGGAGAAACACCTGTAACCGAACCCAGAGGCATCAGAATCAACCTGTGCTGATCAAATCCCACCACCTCTGATAGGACACTTTCGCCATTGAGCTTCTCTACCCGGCAGATGTCACCAATGCTGATGTCGGGGGGGCCCTCTGTAAGAAGGGAGATACCGGTCACCTGGACCACCCGTCCCAGAGGTCGTAAAGGATCAAAAGTGTCCAGGATGGTCCGGTACTTTTCCAGAAAGTCCACACCCTGTTGAAACCGGCGCTCAATCATATTCTACACAATGCTACATAATATTGTGCTACAGGTACAACTCATTTTCTAATATGTACACTCTTTTTTCGATAAGAAACACTCTGGCTGACCCGGATTTTGCGGGAAATCCCCGGGATTTTTTTCGATCAGGACGGATTGAGGAAAAAACGTTTACTTTTCTCATTCCCATGAAATCATACCGCAGGAGAGTTATCGATCTTTATGTCCGACGAACGAAAGGAAATCAGAGGAATTTTAGCTTCTCAGGGTATGGCCTGGGGACAGGCGGTGGTTCTTCCCGATTTTGAGGCCTCGGTTCCCCACCTTTCTATAGGTGCTGATGGGCTGCAGCAGGAGCTGGAGCGTCTGGAAAGATCTATTCAAGATAGCGAAAGGCAGATTGAGGGGTTACTCAATGGAAGTGAGTTGCCCGACGAGCACAAAGCTCTCTTCGAAGCTCAGATGCTGATGTTGCGCGACCCCATGCTTGTGGATGAGACAAGGCAGGCTATCACTACCTCCCTTGTGAATACAGAGTGGGCTCTTGCCACTGTACTGGATCGATTCAAGGAGATTCTCAGGCGTACCAGAGATCCTCTGATCATCGAGAGAGTGAACGATCTGGAAGATATTGGAAATCGACTCATCGCAAACCTTATGAATCTGGGGACAGATGACATTCGGCTGCCATATGTACAGGAGCTGGAGCCTGGCAGTATCGTCGTGGCCGAATCGATCACACCCTCCCTTATGTTACAAATGGATCGCCGGGTAGCAGGCATCATCACCGAGAAGGGAGGAGTCACAGGGCACATGGCCATCCTCTGCAGGGATCGGGGAATTCCGGCAATTGTTGGTGCGGAGGGTGCTCTCTCTGCTGTTCAGAATGGTGATGATCTTTTCCTGAATGCTGTATCGGGTACTATGGTGGTTCTACCCGACTCAAGAGATCTGCATGTTTTTGAAAAACATCGAAAAGAGACGGGACTGCTTGATATTCGAGAAATTCACTCTCCGGTGGATTTACACGGTGCTTCTGTCGGCATCTGGGTGAATCTGGATAATGATGAGGATGCCATGCATCTCCATGTAGCCGGTGTAGAGGGAGTAGGACTTTTTCGTACGGAGTTCCTGTATTTGAAAGATCCTTTTTTGCTGGAGAATTTCCCGGCACAAATTCAAATTTATTCCGGCATACTGAAATTTCTAAAAGGGAAAAAGGTTACCTTTAGACTGCTGGATCTGGGGGATGATAAAACCCTGCATGCTCCTATTTACCGATATGCGGGATCCGCTACCGATACACTCTCGCTACGCGGGATACGTTTTTTGCTGGCCAATCCCGGGATACTCCGCTCCCAGATCTATTCCATACTGATTGCCGCAATTCAGGAGGAAATCCAGGATAACCAGTGTCGCATCATGATCCCCATGGTTACACGTCTGGAAGAGATTCAGGCGGTGCGGGAAATTCTGGAGAATCTGATAAAAGAAGTAGAAAAGGATTCGGGAAAAAGCGCCCCCCGTATACCTCTGGGAATCATGATTGAAACTCCTGCTGCCTGCCTTATGGCGGATATCTTTTCAAAAGAAGCGGACTTTTTTAGCCTTGGTACCAACGATCTTGCCACCTATACACTTGCTCTTCGTCGTACCGAATCTCAGAAGGATGATCAACAGTTCTATCAGCCAGCTCTCTATCGAATGATTTTCGAGGCGGTTCGACGTTCTACTGTTCCCATTTCTATCTGTGGTGAGATTGCGGGTATACCGGAGCTAATTCCCTTGATCGTCGGGCTGGGAGTCCAGAACTTGAGTGTGGCTGTGGGCGGGCTTTCCCGAACCTATGAGACATTGCGTAAGCTGGATCATGAACAGTGTCGCGAACTGGCGACAGCTGTGGCGCAGGCGACCGATGTAATGGAATTGCTGGATCTATTAAAAAAGCATGAGCAGTCCGATATACCAGTATGATGATAAAATATATTTAATTATTTTTGCATTGAGCAATAATCCTGGTTTTCCCCTGTAACCATCCCAGCTTTGCATTGTAAATTTATAAAGTGTTTTGAATCTCCTGGGATACTCCCTGCGGGTATATTGATATTGCCACCTGAGTCCGGGATCTGGAAGATTGCATTTATACGAGATTCCTCCCGGACTGATGGTCGTATGATGCAAATTGCAATGCCTGCGCAGTTCTTT
>JBNLFC010000254.1:0-5764 GCA_050305335.1 Leptospirales bacterium | reverse complement strand
GCTGGCTGAACGCCAGTTTCAGTTTCAGTGCACCGGCTGCGGTGACTGCTGCAAGGGGGGAGGCAGTGTCTTTTTTTCCGAGGAGGATCTCGAAAATATCATTGAGTATGCAAAAATCCCCCAACGGGAGAGAAAGCAATTTATTATGAAATTTATTCGGAAAAAAGAGAATGGCTACCGGGTTCATGATTCTGGCAAGTCATGTTTTTTTCTGAAAGAAAATCGTTGCAGCATTTACCCGGTACGACCTCTTCAATGTAGAACCTATCCTTTCTGGCCCTCTTGCTTCCAGGGTAAGAGCGATGTTCAGCAACTGCAGACAGAGTGTCCGGGGATTTTCCACAACGAAGGAAAGATCTTTTCCCACAGGAGTATTGTGAGACGGGTGAACTCCACCCTGAGAGGATTTCTGGAAGTTCAGAGTGATGGGAGTGAGCTCTTTATGTTGTAATTTTTTCAGAACTCGCGCCATAAGCAGGCGAAACTCAGCAGATGAAGTGGAGACCAGGGAAGTAGCTCATGGTTTTCACTACCCTTTCGCCGATTTTGCAAAGGAAAGGGAGCAGGGTATTCCGGGAAAAATCGGTTTCAAGTTGCACCATTTCAGCGTTTCCGTGATGAAACATAATGCAAAATTATATATATAAAATCCGGGCAACTTTTAAAAAAGAGCTGCTTCCGCCGGCAGGGATGCAAGAGTTCGTGGAGAAAACCACGCCGTGCATGGATTTTGACGGTTAAAAAAGTTCGCAAAAGGTCTTTTTAACAGCCTGTTGATACAATAAACAGGCAAGGAGCTGTAGTATGAGCGTACCTTCACCTTTTTACAAAGGAAAAGTGAGGAATCTTTACGATGTGAGCGGTGATTCCATGATCATTGTTGCATCGGATAGAGTCTCTGCCTTTGATGTGGTTTTCAATGAACCGATTCCTGAAAAAGGAAAAATACTAACGCATATTTCTTCCCTCTGGTTCCAGGCGATTCGCAAGTCAGGATTGCAGGAAAAGCTCGGATTTATGGATCAAATGCTGGAAGACGATATTTCCAGATTTCCAGAACCGTACACAGACTACGAAGAATTTCGGGGCCGGTCGGTTCTTGTAAGAAAATGCAACCGCATCGATTTCGAATTTGTGGTCAGGGGATACCTGGCAGGATCAGCCTGGAAAGAGTATGCATCCACCGGCAAGGTGGCGGGGCAGACAATGCCTGCGGGTCTAAGCATGGCTTCGAAGCTTCCCACACCGATCTTCACTCCGGCTACCAAAGCACCCGAAGGGGAACACGACGAAAATATATCTGTTGAAAGAATGAAGGAGATCCTCGGTACAAATCTTACCAAAAAATTGGAGACCATTTCCATTGAAATCTTCCAGTATGCGGCATCGATCATGTACAGAGCAGGTATTATTCTATGTGATACTAAGTTTGAATTCGGAATGCTGGGCGATAAAATATGCTTGATTGACGAAGTGCTTACACCTGATTCCAGCAGATACTGGGATGTTGCCAAATATAAACCAGGAAGCAACCCTCCAGGCTTTGACAAACAATACATCCGTGACCATCTGGAAAACTCGGGATGGAACAAAGAGCCCCCTGCTCCACCGCTTTCCAGCGAAGTGATTGAAAGTACCACCACCCTTTATCAGGAAATCGAGAAACGAATTGAACAAGCACTCAGCAGCCTTCCCACCGCGGGTAAGAGCGCATAGTAAGGGAAAAGAGCGCTTGGAGAAGAAGCTTGCGTGAGTCGAGTCAACTCTTTGTCTTTTTTTTCCGCATTCTTTGAATTGCGTATGCCAGGCCAGATGCATTCAATCCGACATCCAGTGCAATGTAGCTCCACTCCTCGTGGTCGGGTGGCCGTCCACGGTCTTTTAAAAACATTTCGCGATACTCGCTACCAATACGGCGCTCCAGTTCTTTTGCCAGTTCCTCCCCTTCCATCTTTTCGTGAGCCAGCTCGTTCATGACTCTCTTGAGGAAGATGAGCCCTTCTCTCAACCGCGTAGCAGTGCCTTCCAGATTGGAAATAGGACCAAAATGGGTAAGGTAAGCTGTTCGGGCTCCGGTTGCACAAATTTGCTCCAGAGCCACCATGGCCAGATCAGGCTCAAACTGTGTAGGTGTGGCAGCGGGATAAATAAAAGGCAACGAGTGTGGCAGATGTTCCGATTGCTCCGGTTGCAAAACTCTATACGCCAGGCCAAAGGAGTCTCCAGTAAAAATCCCGCGGGTGGCTTCATCCAGAACACAGATGTGGTGATAAGAGTGGCCAGCAGTATGTAAAAAGCGGAGTTTTCGCCCGCCCAGAGATACTGTGACACCGTCTTCCACCGGGTCAATGCGCGCCTCTTCTACGCTCTCTATATCACCATAAAGGGACGAGAATTGTTCTACTCCATAAACGCTTTGAGCGCTCTCCACCAGCAAGGAGGGGTCTGCCATATGTCGTACGCCATGAGGATGGACCAGCAAACGTGCATCCGGAAACTCTTTCATCAAGGCCCATGCACCACCAGCATGATCCAGATGAACGTGCGTCACAATGATGTAGCGGACATCGGACCTGCCCAGGCCCGCGTCCTTAGCCGCGGCCAGAAGAGCAGGAAGTGTACGAGCAGTTCCCGTTTCAATGAAAGCTCCCGCTCCACCTTCTTGAATAAGGTAAGAAGCGGCCATGCCTGGTTTTATATAGCCAGTATCGATGAGACCTATATTCCCCGGTAACAACTCCATGGTAAAGGGAAAGCATTTTCGCAATTCCCGTCAATGAAAATGACTGGCTCAATGTTTTCCATCCAGAGCGGCAGCTCATCAACTGAAAAAAGATTTCCCGATTCGCCTTTCAATTACACTTGGCTGAAAACACTATATACATTAAACGAATTCATGAATCCGTCCTATTTATTTCCGCTCTCATAATCATTGAATCATGCACTACCCTGGAACTGGGAACTATTCCATATTACGAGCCTATGGGAAAGGGGGTCAGGGATTGCCGGGTTCTGTATGGATCGCCAGTGTATGCTGGTAGAGGGAATTGGGGCCAGGTCAACTCTTTCAGACTGAGAGCATCGATATTTTTCCATTCATCCTGATATCCGCCCCCGAATCTGCGTCTTTTGAATAATACGTTGTGTGGCCGATCGAGTGGGCCACAAACTAGAACAGAGCAATTCTGACCAGGCTCGGGAGGCTTTTCATGATCAGCAAAATTACCGGAAGCATCTACACCTTGATTGACTGCGCTCTTTACGGTTTCATAGGGCCTTTTAGTGTCCTGTATATCATCCCCAGGTTTTTAATGGAAACGGTACCCATCCATACTCGACACGGATTCGGGTTCCATGGTGTTGCAATAGCCGGAGGAGTGATTATGGAAGCAGGTGCCGCTCTGGCACTCTGGTGTACGGCTTTGATGTTCTACTACGGCAAAGGCTCACCTTTTTTAAGCTATCATCCAGAGGTTATGCTGAATCGCAATGTCTATAGCTATTTAAGGAACCCGATGATGTGGTCCATCTACATCGTACTTTTCGGAGAAATCTTTCTCTTCGGTCATCCCGCTCTAATTTTCTGGTGGATTGCCATGCTCAGAATCGGCTATAAAATCGTGAAGGATTACGAAGAGCCTGAATTAGAAAGACGTTTTGGAGCAGCATGGATCGAATACAGCAGAAAAGTTCCCGCATGGCTCCCCATTTTTCCCGGGCATAAGTAATCGAGGGAAAAAAGCCGCATCCAGTGGCGATTTGCCGTGAGAGAGTATGTTTTGATAGATGCTCTCGCAGGGGTGTAAAGAACCAACAGAGAAAAAATATTGCTGGAATGAAATTGGCCGCAACAGAAGCTGTGTACAAAAGAGCTGTGGACGAGATCCCTCCACCACAAGCTCCGTGAAATAAAATGTACAGAGCTCAAATATATATCACATTGAAAGAATCGGTTCTGGATCCCCAGGGCCAGGCTGTCCAGAATGCGCTACACCATATGGGAAAAAATGAGGTGGAGGGAGTCAGGATCGGCAAATACATTGAGATAAAACTGAACGCTCCCGATCAGAATGTAGCCGGACAAATGGTCGATGATTATTGCAAAACGCTTCTAGCCAATACGGTAATTGAGCAATATCGATTTGATATTGAAGAGTTAAAATGAAATCTTTTCGTGCCGGTATCATAACCTTCCCCGGCTCCAACTGTGACCGGGATATGCTGCATATTCTGACTCATTTTTATGGAGCAGAGGCACGCATTCTCTGGCATGGTGATCTGATCGACGACAAATTCGATTTGCTTGTTCTACCAGGCGGATTTTCCTATGGCGACTATCTTCGCTCCGGTTCCATTGCCCGATTTGCACCTGCCATGAAATCGCTTCAGGAACACGTAAAAAGAGGGGGGGCTGTGCTTGGAATCTGTAATGGTTTTCAAATTCTCTGCGAAGCTCATCTTCTACCCGGCGTTTTGATGCGCAATATCTCATTGAAACATATTGCTAAACCTGTGGGACTTCAAATAGCCAGCGCCGGGGCAGTGAGTCACCTGAACGCGGAGCGAACCTACACCCTGCCCGTATCTCATGGTGACGGGAACTACCGGGTTTCGGAAGAGGGACTGAAAGAACTGCAGGATCAAAATCGTGTTCTTTTCCGGTACACGGAGAACCCAAATGGATCTATGGACGACATTGCAGGCATTTGCGATAAAGCTGGAAAGATCGCTGGAATGATGCCTCACCCGGAAAGGGCGGTGGACCCCATCCATGGAGCAGGAACCGATGGCAAAGAAGTTCTGGACTCCCTGCTGGCCACTCTGCTATAAGAGTTGATACTTACCCATCGGGGTTAATTTGTATGCTCCCATTTCGACTCGCCCTCGTTTCTATTAACCAGACGCCACTGGACTGGCGCGGGAACAGAGCTCGCATTATTGATTCACTGACAACTTTATCCGAACAGGGGGGAGAATTCTCCGGTTCACCTGACGTTGTCCTTTTTCCAGAATTGAGCATCAGCGGGTACGGATGTGAAGACGCTTTTCACTCCATTCATGTTACGCATACCGCCATGGAAGAGCTTCTTTTTATTGCCCGGGAAGCGAAGTCCATCCTTCCCGAGAGCCTTGTTTTTCTGGGGCTCCCCATCCGCCATAATGATGCAGTTTATAACGCAATAGCTGCCATCTTTCAGGGAACTGTTCAAGCGATCATACCAAAAAGCAACCTGGCTGGAGATGGGGTGCATTACGAACCACGCTGGTTTGTGCCTTTTAACAGCCCTTCCCCTGTAGTCTTTCATCATAAAGAACTTTCCATTCCCATGGGGCAGTTGCTTCTGGAATTCAGGGGTTTTAAAATCGCTGTTGAAATTTGTGAGGATGCATGGGTCGCGTCACGTCCATCCCTGAACCATCTTCACAAAGGCATTGACGTTATACTGAACCCGGCAGCTTCTCATTTTGCAATGGGCAAGCAGGCAACCCGTCGCAACATAACAATGGAATCGTCCAGGTCTCTCTGTACACTTTTTGCGACTGTGAATCTTCTGGGCAATGAAGCCGGTCGGATTATTTATGATGGCGGGAGTCTGGCAGCCTCCAACGGAAAACTGATTCATGAATCGAGACGGTTTTCTTTTCACGACTGGATCATCCATGAGTTGAATGTAGATATTTCCATCAATCGTGTAAACCGGGCTCGTATCTACTCCTATCGACACCAGGGCCATGATGAAATGAGCCCTCACGACGGGACTGA
>JBNLFC010000253.1:0-5780 GCA_050305335.1 Leptospirales bacterium | reverse complement strand
ATATCAATGCGGATCATAGCGCTCTCATCATCAAAAAGAAAGCGAGAGAGGGCCCTTGCCGTTTCGGTTTTTCCAACGCCCGTTGGGCCGAGAAAGAGGAACACGCCCACAGGTCGATTGGGATCAGAAAGCCCTGAACGGCTCCGCAGAATTGCTTCGGTCACTGTAGTAAGCGCATGGTCCTGACCCACCACTGTTTTCTGGAGCTCACCCTGGATATTGAGAAGCTTCTCTTTTTCCCCCTGCATCATTTTGGAAACGGGAATACCGGTCCAGCGAGATACGATGGTAGCAATGTCTTCGTAAGTGACCTCTTCTTTGAGATACTGCTTTTCAGTATTCGAAATTCTTTTTTCCAGATCTGCCAGTTGACGCTCCATGGTTGCCAGTTTTCCATAGCGAATTTCCGCAACCTTGTTCAGATCGCCTTTTCGTTCCAGCTCCTTCTCTTCGTTGCGAAGCCGATCGATCTCTTCGCGCATGATTTTAGTTTTCTCCACATCCTCTTTTTCTCTCTCCCAGATCCCTTTTCGCTGAGAAAAATCCTCGTTCAAGTCGGCTAACTCTCGCTCCAGAAGCTGGAGCCGCTCTTTCGAAGCATAGTCCTTTTCCATTTTCAAGGCTTCCCGTTCGATCTTAAGTTGCTGAATCTTTTTGGAAACCGTATCCAGCTCCTCCGGAAGAGAATCTAGCTCAATGCGCATGCGCGACGCGGCTTCGTCGATCAGATCCACAGCCTTATCGGGCAAAAAGCGATCTGTGATATAGCGATCGGATAGTTTAGCCGCTGCTATGAGTGCGCCATCAGTGATGCGAATTCCGTGGTGCAGTTCGTAACGGTCTTTCAATCCTCGAAGGATCATCAATGTCTCGTCTACCGTGGGCTCTTTGACGTATACCGGTTGAAATCGTCTCTCAAGAGCAGCATCTTTTTCTATATACTTCTGATACTCCTTCAGCGTGGTGGCGCCAATGGCCCGTAGCTCTCCCCGGGCAAGAGCAGGCTTGATCATATTGGAGGCATCCAGAGAGCCTTCGGTGGCCCCGGCGCCCACGAGAGTGTGGATTTCATCTATAAAAAGCACAACTCGTCCTTCGGAAGATTGAACCTCATGGAGCACGGCTTTGAAGCGATCTTCAAACTCTCCCCTGTATTTTGCACCCGCGATCATAGATCCAAGGTCCATGGACCAGATCTCCTTTTCTCGTAAACCGTCGGGCACGTCACCTGCTACGATTTTTCCTGCCAGGCCCTCCACAATGGCGGTCTTTCCAGTTCCCGGCTCACCGATGAGAATGGGATTGTTTTTGGTTCTACGAGAGAGCACCTGCATAATCCGGCGAATCTCTTCATCACGGCCTACCACAGGATCCAGTTTTCCTTTTTTTGCAGCTTCGTTGAGATTGCGTGCATATTTCCCCAGCGCTTCCATAGTATCTTCAGGGTTTTCGCTGGTGATGGGACGCCCCTGACGCAGTTTATCTACAGTCTCTTTGACCTTTGCTGCAATGAGCCCCAGAGCGATTAGATCTTTTACCAGAGAATTGGAGGCGTCTGCCAGAAAAGTCAGGATCACATGCTCAGAAGAGAGATACATATCCCCCCTCCTGTTCATTTCCTCTTCCGACTTCTGTAAAAGTTGCACGAAAGCTCTGGAGGGTTGCACATCGTTCTCTCCTTCCACAACAGGCAAACGACTTAAATTCTTTTCCAGTGCCAGGCGAACACTCTCCTCGGCAATGTTCAACCTTTTGAGGATCATAGATCCCATGCCCTCTTTTTGCTGAAAAAGAGCATAAATATAGTGTTCCGGCATGAGTTCCGGATTTTTCCGGTTTTTTGCCTCTCTGCCAGCCTCTTCCATGGCTTCGGCAGCTTTGATTGTTAACTTATTGTAGTTCATAATTTATGCCTCATCGTGCATCGAGAGGTTGCGATCATCTCCTGTCGATCTCTCATAACCATCCATGCTGCGAGATGAGCTCCTTGCTCATCCTGACTATCGGTTGTTTTCTTTCATTCCTACGCAATCGTTATGCCAGCGGGAATGTCCTTGAAACAGGGCATAACTGCTTGGACTCTGCAATGATCTATGACAGAGTGACAGCAAAGAGAAAATATGGCAGATGAAAAAGCCGGCCCGCGGGGATCTCAGTAGTCCAGCCCCGGCGTGTGCCGGCTAACAAATCAGAGCTGTTTCGAATCGAAACGAAAGGCCTTGAAAACTTTGCACATTGTGATGGAAAAAAAGGCAAATATGGCACGCTGTCGCATTGGACAATGGGATCACAAGAATGAAAGAGATGAAAACAAGCTCACTCATCTTATCTCATTACATTTTTCCGGCCTTTTTATGAAAAATGACCAGAATTTCTTGACACTGAAATGGAGTGAAAAAACCAATAGTTCCGGGTTCTCTGTTAACACATTGTTAAATTGTGATGATAGACATTAAAAATTAATAAAAACCCGTTTACTATCTACAGGCAGGTTTCTCAATTTCATGGATGCTCTCAGTAGAATTGCCAGAAAACATGGAATCAAGATCACAATACTGGTTCTTCTCTTCGGTGGAGTCGGCTATATTGTCGGATCGCCTCAAAAATATGTAGGCTACTCTCCCGATCAACCAATCCCATTCAACCATAAAATTCATGCAGGCGAAATGCATATCAACTGTGTGTACTGTCACAACAATGTGGAAAGGTCCCAGCACGCCACTGTGCCAGACAGCGCCACATGTATGAAGTGCCACGAATTTATCGCATCCAGCAGCAAAGATATACAATATTTACGACAGATGTATCGCAAAGGGGAACCAATGCGCTGGATCAAAGTACATGACCTCCCCGACCATGCTCACTTCAGTCATAAACCACACATTGCAAAAGGTTTCGATTGTAGCCAGTGTCATGGAAAGGTAGAAACCATGGACAAAGTGGCCCTGCAGGCTCCTTTTACTATGGGATGGTGCGTAAACTGTCATCGAGATTATACGGAGCAGAAAGCGAAGCCGGGCAATAACAGGACTGTCCAGATCACGGAATGTGGCACCTGTCATTATTGATCGGATTCATTGACGCGTGCAGGAACTTCGTTTGAAAGTATGCTGCAAAGTTCAATCTGGATTTTATTAAAGAATATACAATACTAAAGTAAATGGATCGCTTTAATTTCCGATCCATGCGAGAGAGCAATCAGGATGAAAAAGAGTGAGTTATCGAAACAAGAGCGCACCAATACCAGATCAGCCAGGAAATACTGGCAATCTCTGGAAGAGAGAAATGCACCCCCGGTAGCAACATGGCTTTTACCCGAATTCCCCGGAACCTCTCCTGAGGAGATGAAGAAAGAGGCAAAAAAAAGCGGCATCAGTCGAAAGAATTTTCTGAAAATCATGGGCGCTGGTTCTGTTATGGCGACAGCCGCCTGTCGACGTCCCACAGAACAGATTGTGCCTGCTGTCATACGCTCTGCTGAGTATGTGCCGGGCCTTCCCACCATGTATTCCACATCTGCTCCTGACGGAACAGGATTGATTGTTAGAACACGTGAAGGCCGACCCATTAAAATTGCAGGAAACCCTGCCCATCCGCTGACTTCCGGTGGCGTTTCCCCATGGATGATCTCTTCTATTATGGATCTTTATGATCCTGATCGTCAGCGCAAAGCCGCAAACATTGTAAATGGCAAAGCAAAGGGTGGCGATGAAGAGAAGATTGTAGCTGATCTCGCAGCACGTCTATCCGATGGCTTTGTATTATTGACCGGTCCTCTGGATAGCCCCTCATCACGCGCACTGGTTGCATCATTTATCAAGCAATTTCCCGGTGGGTCCCATGTTGAATTCCGTCAGGATCCCACCCTTCGTCAGATTGCGGAAGGACAGAAAGCAAGCTACGGAACGGCTTTAGTGCCCAACTATCGTTTTGATAAGGCCAGCTACGTTCTCTCAATTGAAGGCGACTTCATGGGAAGCATGCCAGGTTCCACATATTACACTGCAAAATATTCATCTAAGCGAGATATTCGTCAGACGAAAGAGATCAATCGACTGGTGGTCTTTGAGTCCATGTTCACAGTCACCGGATCCAATGCCGATAACCGCTACCCTGTTCGACCGGGTGACCATACAGCCATAGCGCTGGCTCTGGCATCCCATCTGGTAAACAGCGGAAAGTCATCTATGGCCGGTAACGGAGTGGTCAGACAGTATCTCTCCAGCTATACACCAGACAAGGTTGCTTCGGCCACAGGCGTTGCCGCTGAAATTCTGAAAGAAGTGGCAGAAGAACTCTGGGCTAATAGAGGCAAATCTCTGGTCATTGGCGGATCTCCACTGGCTGCATCGGGCAATAACGCATCTTTGCAAATCGCTATCAACTTGCTCAACTCCATGCTGGAAAACGATGGAAAGACTGTCGATTATGGAAACCCCATGGGACTCTCCACAGGAGCATCGGATGGAGAAATCAAGACTCTTCTGGAAAGAATGAAATCAGGTTCCGTGAAGACTCTGATTGTGGCAGGTGCCAACCCACTCTACCACCTTCCCGCATCTATGGATGTAGCCGGAGCACTTGCAAAAGTAGAATACATTGCATCCTTGAGTGATCGTGTAGATGAAACCGGCGCAAAAGCTAAGGTGATCATTCCATCCAGCCACTACCTGGAGAGCTGGGGTGATGCAGAGATGGTAAGCGGTGTTCTCTCCCTCCGTCAACCCATGATTCGCCCGCTTTACAATACCAAATCTTTCGAGGATCGTCTCATTGAGCTTGCCGGTGGTTCTCTGGACGGTGCTTCTACATACCACGATTTCCTGAAAGCCCGCTGGGCGAAAGCGGGAGCAACTTCGGACAGGGCGCTGACGTCAGCGCTTCAAGCTGGATATCTGGCACCCGGGAAAGCAAAGCTACGCGAGCTTCGGCCTGGACGTGGATTCAATGCAGCTGCACTCAATGGAATCACCAGGGTGAACGTGGGCGCAGGTATGAAACTGGGTCTTTTCTACAGCACGCAAGTTCTGGATGGAAGCGGTGGAAACAACGCTTATCGCCAGGAGTTCCCCGATCCCGTTACAAAACTGGTCTGGACTAACGCTGCATATATTCTCCCGGCGACAGCGAGAAAGCTCAAACTCAAGCAGGGCGCTGTGATCAGTGTTAAAACTGAAAGTGGCAAAGTGGAAGTGCCAGTTCATTTGATGCCGGGTATTCATCCTGACGCAATGCTCATAGCTCTTGGCTATGGAAGAAGCGTAGTTGGTAGAGTTGGAAACAACGTAGGACGGGATGTTCTGCCTCTGACCGGAATGAACGGAAGCAACATTGTATATTCCGGTATTGCTGTAAAGGCAGTGGAAAAAACCGGAGATCGCGAGCAACTTGCCGTGACCCAGCAGGTTTATCGAAATAACTTCAATGAAGAAGATCGGGCTTTTTTTGCTCCTGCAGGGCTCCCCGGTGCACCGTATGGTGCATCCAGTCAGAAGGTAGGTGGATATGATCGCCCTATCATTCTAGAAACAACCATTAAGAAGTTTCATGAAAACCCTCATGAGTTTGTTCCTGAATTGGAGCCGATGAAAGAGAACTACAAGCTCATGCCAGAGTGGAAATATGACGGCATGCGCTGGCATATGGCTCTGGATTTGAATCTCTGCGTTGGCTGCGGAGCATGCGTTACCTCATGCAACCTGGAAAACAACGTTCCTATGATCGGTCCTGAGCAGGTTTTTATAGGACGCGAAATGCACTGGTTGCGCATTGATCGTTAT
>JBNLFC010000252.1:0-5817 GCA_050305335.1 Leptospirales bacterium | reverse complement strand
GCGACCGGATAGAGCCACACGAATATAAATAATCCTTGACGTCGGCGCGAATCGAAATTATTATTCTAGTATACACGGGGACGAAAAGGTTTCGACTGCTGTGATTCGGGATGTCAGTTGCATGCAGAGTTGAGGAACTCTCCAAAACCTCACCTTATAATTGCCAACAACGAAATGGCTCTGGCTGCATAATTAATCAGCCTCGTTTTCAGGGGTTTACCCTCCGGAGTCTCTGAAAACGTCAATCTGCGGAGCGGTGAGTCCTTTTGGTTCAGGCTGCGAAAGGACGAAACCAAACAGTCTGAAAAGGTGGTGCCATTCCCGTCGGTGAGATCAGGCATCATCCGATTTTTTCACCGACTAAGCATGTAGATACTTGCATTGCGCACCGTAGGACGCGGGTTCGACTCCCGCCGTCTCCAGATTTATAAAACCCGCTGTCAGGCGGGTTTTTTTATGGGTTTTCCTGGTAGTTTTAATCAAGGTGCCTTTAAGAGTGACATTATTGAGACTGAGTCTCTATGTCGTATGAATTTTCCATGGGTATAAAAAAGGAAAACGGATCTTTTATGTAATCTAAGGGATGTGTTCTGTTTGCTGGCCAGGATAGCTTATAATCCGGAAAAATCGGCTTCATTTGATATAAAACACTTGATACGGGTCATTTCTCAGGGCAAAGAGAGACTCTCCAATTAGAATTGGATCGAGAAGGATCATGCGGGGAACAACGATGGCTGGTGGTTATCCCAAAAGCAAGGGATGTGTTTTGAAACGAGTTCTTTGATTGATAAGAATTTGTTTTTCCATCTCACATTATAAACTGAATCAGTTTGTCGAATAACAGGTAAACATGAATGAAAAGATTTTCTGATCGAGAATTGGAACAATTGCTGATAGATCTCGAATCTGAGCGTGTGGAAAGAAAATCCTCTTTCAGAGGCGATGCCCCAAAAAAAGCGAGGCAGGCTGTTTGTGCATTTGCCAACGATTTGCCGAATTACAATGAGCCCGGTGTGTTATTTGTCGGTGTTACGGATTCAGGAGATCCCTCGGGCATTTCTATAACGGATGACTTGCTTCGATCGCTGGCAGATATGAAAACCGACGGCAATATTCTTCCCTTGCCTGTTCTATCTGTGGAAAAAAGAGTTCTGAAAGGTGCGGAGATAGCTGTTATTACAGTTATGCCGTCCGATATGCCTCCCGTGAAGTATGATGGTCGCATCTGGATTCGAACGGGCCCGAGACGTTCCTGCGCAAATGCTCAGGAGGAGCGAATTCTGAATGAAAAGCGACGATACAAGAATTTGCCTTTTGATATCTATCCTGTTCCGCCGGCGAAAATAGTCGATTTGTCGCGCGTCATATTCGAAAGTGAATATCTTCCTTCCGCATTTGCTTCTGACGTTCTTGAGGCCAATAATCGTTCCTACGAGGAACGGCTGGCTTCGTGTAAATTTGTCGCTTCTCCCGACGACACGACGCCTACCGTTCTGGGTCTGCTGGCTATTGGAAAAACACCCCAGGATTATCTACCGGGGGCGTACATTCAGTTTTTACGTATCGATGGATTCGAGCTTGCCGATCCTGTAATCGACGAAGAGAGAATTGGTGGTACGATAGTTGAAATATTGCGTCGTGCGGAAGAAAAATTAAGATCACATAACTACGTTGCGGTTGATATTACATCTTCACCCACCCATACAAAGAGAATGCCCTATCCGCCGGCAGCTATACAACAAATTTTGTATAATGCGGTGCTGCACCGGACGTATGAAAGTACGAATTCGCCTGTGCGATTTTACTGGTTTAACGATCGAATTGAAATTAATAGTCCGGGGGGACCGTACGGGAGTGTTACCGATGAAAACTTCGGAAGCCCCGGAATCACAGACTACCGCAATCCCAATATCGGTGATGTTTTAAAAACTTTCGGTTTTATTCAGGCGTTTGGAAGAGGAATCGCCACAGCCAGAAGAGAGATGGAGAAAAATGGCAATCCTCCACCGGAATTTGAGACCAATCAAAGCGCCGTTCTGTGTACATTGAGGAACAACAAATGAATCCGCCTGTTTTGACATTTTTCAATAATAAGGGTGGAGTGGGGAAAACATCTCTCGTATACCACCTGGCGTGGATGTTCGCCAGTCTTCGCAAACGTGTTGTGGTTGTTGATCTTGATCCGCAGGCCAACCTGACTGCCGCATTTTTGGAGGAGGAAAAAATCGAGACAATCTGGGACGTCCAGGGACGTGGATCCACAATTTATAAATGCGTGCAGCCTTTAACTGAAGTGGGTGATATCGTGGAGCCGGAAATGCAAAACATCGCTACGGATCTATATCTTCTTCCCGGCGATGTCAACCTTTCCGGTTTTGAAGATGACCTTTCTAAGGAATGGCCTGGTAGTATGGGAGACAGGCATCTTTACCGTCCCATGCGAATACTGAGTTCATTTTGGCAGGTGATGCAAATGGCTGCTTCAAAAGTGGAGGCTGATCTTATCCTCGTCGATATCGGTCCAAATTTAGGAGCTATTAATCGCTCAGCACTTGTTGCAACCGATTATGTGATGATCCCTCTCGGTGCGGATCTCTTCTCTCTTCAGGGCTTGAAAAACCTTGGTCCGACTTTAAGAAGCTGGAAAAGTTTGTGGAAAAAAAGGCTGGATAACTGGGAGGAAAGCAATGAGCGACAAACGTATCAGAATTTTCAGTTGCCACAGGGAAAAATGGAATCGATCGGATATCTCTGTCAGCAGTACACAGTTCGTCTCGATAGACCTGTCAAGGCTTATGATAAATGGGTCAATCGTATCCCCAATGTGTACCGGGAAGCTGTCCTTGAAGAAACAGGGGTAAAAAAAATTTCAATCGAAAGCGATGCATACTGCCTTGCTACGATAAAACACTATCGTAGTTTGATTCCCATGTCTCAGGAGCATCGAAAACCCATATTCAATCTAACTTCGGCGGATGGTGCGATTGGCAGTCATGCGAATGCGGTGCAGGATGCGAAAAAAGATTTTAAAATATTGGCAACGAAAATTGCAGAACGGATCGGTATGCCTCTTTAAATTGTGAAGTGAAGGTACCCTTGTGGTTCGCTTCCTGTTCCCCTCTTCTTCTTCCACCCACCGCCTCTCTTCCCCTCCCCTCTCAAATATACCCCCGGAACCAGTAGGCCACGATACCGATGTACTCCTTGAGGGCGATGGAGCTCAGGGAGAGCGCCGTGGGTGTGGGAAACCACCCCTCCAGACCCGGAGAGATCTCCGTGGTGTAGTAGTCCACAGGGTAGGGGATGGGGTCCAGGCCCGCCTTGCGAAAGGTCATCATGCTGCGCGGCATATGAAAGGCGGAGGTGACCAGTATGATCTCTTTCCAGCCCCTCTTTTTGACAATTTCCGCCGTGTTGCGGGCATTCTCTCCCGTATTGCGGGATAGGGATTCGGCCAGGATTCTGTCTGCTCTATGCCCCCGTTTCAGCAGCCACTTGCGCAGGATCTCCGCCTCCGGTTCCCCCCTGCCGGAGATGAGTCCCGATCCCCCTGATATAAGCAGATACTGGGCTCTTCCCTGCTCCAGAAGCTCCTCTCCTGCCAGAATTCGATCCATGGTGCTGATAAATTCGGGATTCTCCTGGTGTGGGGTGAGGGGATTGACCATGCCCGACAGAACCACCACCAGGGAGGCTTTGTGGGTGAGAGCGGGAGTGCGGTGGGGATAGAGGTTCTCCAGAGGGCGGAGTAGAAGTTCCGCTCCCCCATTGGTGGATAAAAAGAGAATCCCGGCAAAAAGAAGCCCATACACCAGTTTCAGTCTTCCTCGAGGGAGCCGGTAGAGAACCCAGCCTGTGAGAAGCAGAAAGAGGGGGTAGGGGAAAAGAAAGAGAGTGAGAAACTTGGATAAATAAAAAAACATACTTAATTCCGTGGTGTGCGGCATCAGTTACTCCGGACTATTCCGGTTCCTGTCTCTTGTAGAGGAATGGGCATTTTCTCTATTCTTTCAACTATCTTCTGAAAAAGGGAAAAAAATATTTTTCCGGGACCGTGATAAAAATAGCCTTATTGCTGAAAAAAAAAGCATTGATTCCTGGCTGAGTTCTTGCATGATTGTCATATAGACATTATTCCGCCCAGGTCTCCCTGTTTGACTAATTATTAAGCATGGGTGTGGAGAGAGACGATGCAAGAGAATGCAACCAGCCCTGAAATTACCAAAAATCAAGCCCTGACCTTCATCAGCGAGATTACACAGGCTATGAACCAGAGTGACGATCCCGAAGGAATTCTGGATCAGATTCTCTCTGCCTGTATCCATGTGACTGGCGCAGATTCGGGCAGTATCATGCTCATGGACAGCAGCAAAGAGCGGCTGGTGATCCGGGCCTCCAGGGGCTTGAGCGTCATGCGGGATGTTTACTCCCAGAAGGTGGGAGAGGGGGTGACCGGCTGGGTGGCCCAGAATGGAGAGGGGCGCATCGTCAATGACACCTCCCATGAGGAGGATTACATCAAGATCAATGAGGATCTCATGTCCGAGCTGGCGGTGCCCATGCTGGTCAAGGAAGAGGTGATCGGCGTCCTCTCGGTGGACTCCAGCAAAAAGGAGGCCTTCAGTTCCGATCACATGCACTTTCTGGGAATTCTTGCCAGTTTGGCCGCACGTATCTTTCTCAATCTCAAGGACAACCACCTTCTCAAAATTCGGGACCGCTTTCACCAGGTGATGATTCACATCTCCAGGGTGGTCTCCCACTCTCTCCGGCTCAAAGATGTCTTTCGCGAAATTATGACCATCACGGAGAAGGAGTTCCGGCTCCTTCGCAGTACGCTCTTTTTATACGACAGCCAGGAGGATGCCCTTGTGATCGCGGCTCACCTGGGATCAGACGATGACCAAAAGAATGTGAGGTACAGTCCGGGGGAGGGGATTACGGGCTCCGTCTTTTTGAACAAAAAGCCGGTCTTTATTCCCAGCACGAGCAAGGAGCCGGAGTTCCAGAATCGCATGGGGATCTCCACTTCCCACGAGGATCTGGGTTACTTCTGCTGTCCCATCTTCTCCGACAACGACGTGGTGGGTGTCTTCTCCACCTTTACCCAGCACCAGTCGGGGATCGAGCCCGAGTTCATTATGGAGTTTCTGGAGATTCTGGGCTCCATCATCTCCCAGGCCATCACCATCCAGAAACTGGTGGAGGAGGAGACCAGGGTCATCGCCTTCGAGAATATCCAGCTCAAGCATGAACTCAGCAAGAAATACCAGTTCGGCCGGCTCATCGGACGTTCCGCTCCCATGTTGAAGCTCTTCGAAAAGGTGCGGATCATCGCCGATTCCCGCGCCTCGGTTCTGCTGACAGGCGAATCGGGAACGGGCAAGGAGCTCATCGCTTCGGCCATCCACTACAACAGTCCGCGCAGGGACAAACCCTTCGTGAAGATCAATTGCGCCGCCATTCCGGAAAACCTGCTGGAGAGCGAACTCTTCGGACACCGCAAGGGATCCTTCACGGGTGCCGTGGCCGACAAGAAGGGAAAATTCGAGATCTCCGACGGGGGCACCATCTTTCTCGACGAGATCGGCGAACTCAATCTCAATCTACAGAGCAAGCTGCTGCGGGTGCTGCAGGAGCGCGAAGTGGAACCCATCGGCGGGCGCGTGCGTCAGGTGGACATTCGAGTCATCGCCGCCACCAACGCCGATCTGGAGGAGAGGATCGCGGCCAGGGAGTTTCGTGCGGATCTTTACTACCGGCTCAATGTCATCAATCTGAAGATACCTCCTTTGCGCGAGCGCAAGGAGGACATCC
>JBNLFC010000251.1:0-5828 GCA_050305335.1 Leptospirales bacterium | reverse complement strand
GCGTCGTATAAGTTCGCCCTGGTGACGGTGGGCCAATTCGCCTATAACCGGCAGTTTGTGCGGCTGGTGCGCGCGGCGAATGTGCCGTTAGTCTGGGTCATGAAACCGGATGTGGGTGAAAACAAAGCGGGTGGTGTCCCCATAGGCGTTTTCGGTGACCACCACCTGGATCTCGTGGGAGGGCAGGGCAATGGTGATCACGGTTCCACCTTTTATGTTTTCAGCATGAATTTTGCCCTTCAGGTTTTGCTCTACAATCATTCTGGACATATATAGACCGATTCCGCTTCCCCTCGCTTTGGTTGTAAAATAGGGATCAAAAACACGACTCAATACCTCTGCCGGGATCCCTCCCCCGTTGTCCTGGATGGTAAGCACACTCATATGATCATCCTTGCCCAGGTGCATCTCAATTTTCCCCCCCTGGATCTTATGGTGCTGAATTGCTTCGCGGGAATTTGTAAGTATATTGAGAACCACCTGCGCAAACTGACTGGAATAACCGAACGCTCTTAAGCCTGCTTCGAGGGTTGTCGTTATCTCGATATTGCTGTTCTTCATAGTTGCCTCAATTACAGAAAGGGCATGGCTCACGCTCTGGCTTACTTCAAACTCCTCCGCCTCCCGATCGGGTCGAAAAAAGTTACGAAAATCATCGATCGTAGTGGACATCTGTTTCAGAATGAACATTGCTCTAGAGACAGATTTGTTCAAGGAGTCATGGGTAAGCTCCTTGCATTCAAACTCATCCTGGATGATCCCCAGTATAACGGAAATGGAATTCAGCGGTTGTCTCCACTGATGAGCTATGTTATGTACCATCTCTCCCATGGCAGCCAGACGTGACTGCTGGATCAAAAGATGATCCTTTTCCCTGTTCAGGAAAAGCTCATCGCGAACTCTCTGCTCCAGTGTTTCGTTGAGCTGATTAATCTCCACTTCCAATCGTTTTCTATCGGTGAAATCTACAAAGGTGACCACAACCTGCTGTAGTTTACCGTCCGAGTCAAATTCAGGGAAAGCATTTACATAAACCCAGATAGGATCTTTTCTTTCGCTACTGACAATGCCGAAAACATAGTCACAGATCGATGCTCCGTTTCTTATAACAAGGTTCACAGGATAATCTTCTGCAGCCAGTCTTCGACCGGAATCATCCACAAAATGCCAGACCGGATCGTAAGCACTCCTTCCCGAAATCTGCTCCTCCGAAAGACCGAGCAAGTCCAGAGCTGCAGTGTTCCAGTATTGAATTCGGGTATCAGCCCCATGGAGAATGACCGCCGTAGGTAGGTTTTCCAGTAGCTCCCTGTATTTACGTTCGCTTTCCTGCAGATACTCCTCCATCCTTTTTTGCTCAGCGCGAAGATGCAAGGCCGTAATACCGAAAGCAAGGTTATCCGCAAGTTCCTCAAGAATCCGGACCTCATCCGCAGTGAATACGTTGGGCTCCGTTGCATAAATATTCAATACGCCAAAAACGACAGCCTCCTTAGTTTTCAGAGGTAGCGCCAGAGAAGAGCGATAACCCCGTTCCAGAGCCTGCGCCCGCCATGGAGCGGCAAGAGGATCAGTTGAAAAATCCTGAATCAAACAGCTCTTGCCAGTTCGAATGGCTCGTCCGGAAGGTCCCTGTCCACGATCTGTATCGTCCCAGGTGATAAAGGCAGTTGCCAGATAGCCCTCTTCCTTACCGGACCAGGCAACAGGACGAACGGTTCTGGCAGCATTATTCTCGACGTATCCCACCCAGGACATACGATAACCGGCAGTATCACAAATAATATGACAGATTGTTTCCAACAATGTTTGCTCGTCATCTACCCATATCATAGCCTGATTGCAATCGCTGATTGCACGCAGTTCCCTGTTTAATTTTTGCAGACTCGTCTCCGCACGTTTACGTTCTTCCAGCGCTCTGGCCAGTCTGATGTTGCTGTAGCCAAGACCGCTCACGTTTTCTGCGAATGTTGCGTAAAAAGACATTGCAGCGTCAACGGTTTCATGACTCCACCGCGGGACTCGATCCAGCGCTGCAATATACCGTTCTTCACTGAAGCCATAGTGGCGTGCCTGTTGACGAAACGTTTCGTAATCCGGATCTTCATCGTCATAGAGGAACTGCCCCAGAAAAATATTTCCCACATGCTTGTCCCTCAGCATAATGGGTGTAGAAATGTCCCACATATTATTTTTGCACTTATACTGTTTGAAGGTGCCCATCTGGACATTGCGAGTTAGCTCCAGATCGCTTTCTATACAGAGCAGGCAAGCATCAGGATGCACGCGATGAAAATCAGTACAGATTTCCTGCCAGCCTGTTCCTACCAGAACTCTGCCCTTCAAATCAATAATCCCGATGCCGATCTTCGTCAGTTTGTAGAATGCATTCATCAACTTCTGGAGCTTTTCGCTATCAATGATATCAGAAAGCTCCAGTTCACCAGGATCAGCATCGGGAGCAAGGATTGCTTCGAGTTTTTGCCTGACTTGCTTTTCGCTTTCTCGTAATGCCTGCTCAGCACGTTTGCGCTCCGTTATATCGCGCAAAGTGGAACGACTGCGCACAACGTTGCCATATTGATCACGAACGGCTGAAACACTCAAACTAACATCAAGAGGAGAGCCATCGCTTTTTTCTAACCGCAGTTCTCTGTCATGGACTTCACCCTTTTCCTGAAACAGACGGAAAGTATTCCTCACCTCCTCCAGACAATCCGGGTGGTAGAGATCAAATACCGGGCGGCCTATAATTTCTTCTTTTGAATATCCGAGCATTATGGATACGGTATTGTTGCATCTTTCAATCAAAGCAGTTCTTGCATTCACCGAGAAATACATATCCGGTGCATTTTCGTAAAGATCCACATAGCGAGCTTCTGACTCCATCAATGCCGCCTCTGTCTTCTTCTGGTTCGTAATGTCATGAATCAAAAATAGCTGAAGATCCATTCCATCCTGCTCCACAGAGTTGATGCTGACCTCCACAGGAAACTCATCTCCATCCCTTCTTCTTGCCATCCACACTCCGGCGGCAGTAGAGGCCGGTTCTCCCTGAGTTTCAGTAGCATTTGCTCCGCATTGCTCCCGGGCTCCGATGACACAAAGACCAACAGGTGTTCCAGGCATTTCACCAGCAGGATAACAAAAGAGCGCATGTGCTCTGGAGTTTGCGAGAAGAATGATCCCTTCCCGGTCGATGACCATTACCGCAGTTGGAAGAGTTTCAAGAAATTGACCGTAAATCAGAAGCGACATGATCCTTTCCGTCCCACCTCCCATTGACTGGTCAGCTTTTTTAAGCATTTGACATATGAGGTAGTGCACCGACATATATGGGACGGGCAAAAGTCTTAAAAAGAGATTTTCAGGCTACACTGACAATGGGAATTGGAAACGGAATCAATGGAGCAGGAGCGGATCGAAAGGTATAAGGGGTCGGGAGTTCTGCGGCAGCCTCCGGCCTCAAGACACCATATCATAAACTATATTGTAAGTTTCAATGGCCTCCTCTTTGCCCTTCATCTTCAGAAAACCCTTCAGATGGGCAACATACCCTGGATGTGCGGCAAGACTCTCTGCAATTCCACGAGGTATCAGGATCTCCCCTCCAGATGCAAGAGACTGGAGTCGGGCAGCTATGTTGACGCTATCTCCTATGACCGTATAATCTTTAATCTCTTCGGACCCGATGTCACCATGGATTACTTCCCCTTCATAAATACCAATTCCAATCATCAAACCATCATGATCGGATGAGGAAGAAATCATGCCCTTTTGAATTTCTATGGAAGCTTCTATGGCAGCCCCGGGAGTTTCAAAAAGCGCCATTACCTCATCACCAACTAACTTGTCAATATCCCCATTATGTTTTTTAATGACTTTGGCTTGAAGCGTTAAAATTTTATTCAGCACGTCAACGACCTCAGCCGGATCTCTCGACTCGGAATAGGTTGTAAAACCTCTAATATCTGAAAAAAATATTACCAGTTTTTTCCTTTCACTGACATGATGCCGGACTCCACTCTGGATTGAGTGACGGACAGCTTCCACCGTACCGCGAGATACATACCTGGATAGCTGCAGCTTCTCTTTCAGACCGGCTACCATTTCGTTGAACCGCAAGGCAAGCACCCCAAACTCATCCCGGGATTGATCCGCCAGGCGCACGTCAAGATTCCCTGTTGCTACTTGATCCATAGCCAGTGCAACTTTGCGCACGGGAATTACTGCCACTCGATTAATTAGATAAAGCAGAATTGTCAAAAGCCCCACAAGCAACAAAATTGCGACGGCAACGGCCGCGATTTCTATGTATCGCGACTGCTCTTCCAGCAGAGACAGGCTCTTCGCGAAATCAATCTTGACTTCCAGAACCAGCTCTTTCTGACCATCAGGTGAGAACCAGGAAACAACATCAACATCCATGGGGGTGTCGCTATTGGTGTTCTTTTCTCCAGATACACTCTCAAGAACGGTTTCCATTCTTTTTTTATGGAACATTTCCCGTATATCCGCATGAGCAGAATAATCTTTGCCTATTTCTGATTCGGGGTGAGCAGCCAGCACTCGAAAGTCCGGAGTAATGAGTAAAATCTTTCGAAGCTCAAAGCCACGGCTTTCCTCAGCAACCTTGCTGGCTATTAAAAAATCTTTAAGAATCTCTTCCTTCAACTGACTTTCATTGAGATTTCCTGATTTGTGCAATTCAATAATTCGATTTTGCAGAAACATGGCCATGTTTTCCGCCTGCTTTTTCATCAGTTTTTCGGAGAGATTATGAAGGGCCGTAGTCAAACCGAAAATAATAGCAATAACGTTTATGAGAAGCGCTGCGGTGAAAATAGTAAAAATTCTTGTTTTAAGTTGCATAGCCCGGATTCCGTTTAAAAAGACGACAGAGAAATTCCAGTCAACCACCGCCTTTTTTCGGATCCATATCATGGTAAGGACAATTCACCCTGTCAAGTTCTATTGAAAAGAATTACAATATTCCTCTTTTTTCGACTGACAGAGAAATCACGACCCAATTGCATTTAAAATGCAAAGTTCATTAATTTACAGACAATCGATCGGGCAGGAGAGGCATTGAACATGCATCCCCGGATTTACTCGTTTCTCATTTTAGCTCTCTTTATCTCGCCCCTCTTTGCGCAAAACCCGTCCTCTGAATGAATCCGCGACCGACCGAACCTTTTGCATGTTCAGCAACCCCATATCGGATATACCCCATCCTCATCCCGGCACTATTGATATGAGCTGAGTCCATTTTTATTCGCTCTGGCACGTGCCCCACCAAGGCTGGGAAGGAGGGGTAAGTGCATTCCTTGCCGGGCTCTACCTATCATAAGTAACGGAAGAAAGTCAGGGAGATTGCGCAGTGCGGTTTTGATTCATATACTCAATAATCTTCTTGCAGTCTACTACTCTTCCAGACATATCCATGAAGATTCTCTCGCATCAGTCTCAGCCAGGGAAAGGGATGTTCAGTTTATGCAGCTGATTCATGCCATGATATTCTAAACCTTTTCACCCAGCTTCGCATCAATAAAATCTTTATGAGATAGCATAAGAGAAGCAGCAATCAGCCTTAAATAATTCTCCTCGGTTATGGCAAATTCATGATCTGCATGAGCCAGTTGAAACAGATCCGCAAGAAACTGCTTTCGCTTTTCCACATCCAGAGCATCGGCGAGAATCCTTCCCAGCCGGGTTAGTTCAAAACTTCCCTCTGGAATTTTTACCATCAGATTGATAAAGTCATTCAACCGGTCATCTGGAATTCCCGACTCTTTCTCAACTATCTTTCGTAGAGCACTCTGCTCTGC
>JBNLFC010000250.1:0-5837 GCA_050305335.1 Leptospirales bacterium | reverse complement strand
CGCCCAGTAAAGAATCAAGAAGATCGTAAGTGATCGCTCTTCCTCTGGTGTCATTAAAATCCTTGATAGCCTTATCCACATGAGCATGAAAAAACGATTTCGTATCATAGAGATTCTTAAGTCTTCTCTTGATCACCTCCTTCTCCCTGGATAATTCGGCTATTTCATCAGAATTCCTTGTGGTGTAAGAGGGAAGATTTCGAATCGATGTGAGAATGCTTAGAAGTTCGGTCATCTCTTCGCTATCGTTACCTTCGGGTGATTCAAGATCCAATCCATGCTCCAGAATCATAGGATAAGTGCCTGGCCTGACAGGTAGTAGATGCTCGTGATACTGGATCTGGAATGAGCCTTCGTTGAAGACCAGATGAATGTCACCTTCCTCCAGAACCAGGCCATAACTTTCGCCGAGAATTGGCAGAAGTACTCTGCCCTGCAATTCTGGTTTTACAGGATCCCAATCGATGTCAAAATAGGACGCATATTTGGAGCTCGGGCCGTTTTCGAGAACTTCGTACCACCAGTTGTTGGAAGGGCTTTGAATGCCCATATGATTGGGGACAAAATCAAGAATAAGGCCCATCCCGGCTAACTTCAACTCTCGTGCAAATTGAATAAATGCCTCTTCTCCACCGGCTTCCTCATTAATGCGATTGTAATCTACTATATCATATCCATGGGTGCTGCCTGGTCCGGATTGGAAGATGGGAGAAGAATAGATGTGCGTGATCCCGAGCTTTTTCAGATACGGAATCAATTCCCGTGCGTGGTTGAAACCGAATCCACCGTGAATTTGAAGCCTGTAGCTAGATACAGGAATCTCAGGTTGAGGTGTATTCATACGCAATCCTTTCTGAACAGTGCGAAGCTTTGCGGAGGAATCGCAATTTCATCTCCAGAAGCAATGGTCGCAGGGATGGAGATGCCCGGTCCGCCGAATTGTGGGTCGGAAGAATCTAGAATCCTGGCAAATACACCATGGTGCAAGGGGAGCTGGATCTTTTCCTTTTGAGTTGAGGCGTTGAAGATCACCAGGATATGCTCCTTTTCTGATCTGTCCCATCGCCAGAGGATAACAACTCCATTTTTGTCGAAAGAGATGGATCGATGGCAACTTCGTTCAAAGCACATGAGCGGTGAAAGTTCTGTTCGCAAAGCGATTAGTTCTTTATAAAGTTTATATAGATGGCCATTGCTGGCGCTGGATCTGAGGGAAGGGTCGGGTCTGGAGCGAGTGAAGGTGTCCGGATCGGAAGGGTCAGGAGGTTCACCTTTCCAGGCAAAGGCCTGAAACTCTTTTTTTCTTCCATCCCGTACGGCACGGTTCAGATCGGAGTCGGAGTGACTCACAAAATAGAGAAATGGAGATGTTTCGCCATACTCCTCTCCCATGAAAAGCATTGGAATTCCTGGTGAAAGGAGCAGTAGTCCAGCGGCAAGTTTTAAGGCGGGGAACTCCACAAGAGCGGAGAGACGTTCTCCCAGCATGCGATTACCGGTCTGGTCATGATTCTGAATAAATAGAATAAACTTGTCCGCCGATAAATCGTCTGCCCGGTTGCCATGGGTTCTCTTTCGAAACGATGAATAGCGGCCGGAATATACAAAGCCTTCTTCCATAGATGTGGCCAGATCCCCGGATGATCCAAAGTCAGCGTAGTATCCCTCATTTTCTCCTGTAAGAATCCCATGAACGCTGTGATGAAACTCATCCAGCCAGAGCGCATCCAGACCGATTCCGCCCGTGTCCTCGCTTCGAACAAGATACGAATCATTCAGATCACTCTCTGCTATGAGCAGCAGATTCTTACGCAAGTGGTTCTGAGCTAAGTCTTTTGCCTGCTTCAACTCGTATAGGAAGGGGATAGCACTTCTGTCGAAGATCGTATGGACGGCATCCAAGCGTAAACCGTCCAGATGGAATCGTTGGAACCAGTGCATTGCGTTTTCAATAAAAAAGTTCCTCACTTCGTCGCTTCCCGGACCATCGAAATTGATTGCCGATCCCCAGGGAGTCAGGTATACGTTAGTGAAATAAGGTCCGAAGTCATGGAGGTAGTTGCCTTCCGGTCCGGAGTGATTGTATACGACATCCAGAATTACGGACATTCCTTTTTTATGCGCTTCGTTGACGAGATGTTTGAAAGAATCGCATCCTCCGTAGGAGTCCTGTACAGCAAACGGATACACGCCATCATATCCCCAGTTTCTTTCTCCCGGGAACCGGGCCGCGGGCATGATCTGGAGCGTATTGATCCCGAGATCCCGGAGTCTGTCCAGCTCTCCGGTTAGACCATGAAAGTCTCCGGTGGGGCTGAAAGTTCCCACATGCACTTCATACTGCACCATTTCACGAAGGGGTATAGCCTTCCAGCATTCATCTTCCCATTGAAATGCGGAGTGATCGATGAGGCGGGATGGACCGTGTACGTCTGGTTGATGGTGGGATGCTGGATCGGGCCTGTCCGTTTTAGAATCCAGACGATACATATATTCCATGCCTGGTGCAGTGTCGTCGAGAGTCAGAGCCCAGTAGCCATGTAATTCCCGATGCATGGAAATGGTCTTTCCCGTATCATATCTAATCAACTCTACCTTCTCTCGATGGGGTGCCCAGACTCGAAATGAGCATTGTCCTGTTTCGGATTTATAAATTGTTCCGATTTCTCTTTTGAACAGACCGTGCATACTCTCCTCTGGAGACTGGAATGTTCTATTTGACGACAAGCAATGCAATCGTGAATGCGGCCTTTGTTCTCTGTACAAAAATTAACCGCTATTTAAAGGCATAGAGCACCATGGAGGATGTATAGGCAAAGTCGCCCCGGGCAACCTTCCCCAGTAGATGATATTTTGTAATATCCCACCAGTGGAGGTAATCTTTCCATTGTTGAAAATTGCCTCTGGATTTTAGTAGCTTGGGAAGAAGACCGAAATCCACCGGTCTGTGCAGGATAAACTTTCTAAAGCCTTTTTTCCGTAAAGCATCCGTAAGATTGCGACTATTGTAATAATAGAGATGCCCCGGAAGATAGTAGTGATAGTGGGAAGCTTCTTTGCGGGCCTGCCAGCCGAGGAAGTTAGCAGTCTGGATGATAGCGAGTCCTCCGGGTCTTAAGACATCGAAGAGCAGTTGAATTGCCTCCTCCGGGTCGGGAAGATGTTCAATCAGTTCTATCATAGTAATCACATCGAAAGACTCTTTCGGAAAGATTCCTTTCTTCCATTGTCCCTGATGGAGATCCAGCCCGCCTGTGCGTGCCGATTCTATGGCATAATGCGACACATCCAGACCTGTGGCCCGGTAGCCAGCCAGAGCGGCATATTTTACAAAACCTCCGAAGGCACAGCCCACATCCAGGAAAGAGGCAGGAGGAGGGACGTAGCGGGCTATGTGCTTGAGACGTGCCTTCCAGACGAATGCATGGAAGGCATCCCTCTGGCGCTCATCTTCGTAATGAAAATCGTTTTTTCCGTTGTAATAACCCTCATCGTAATGGAGCTCCTCGACCTGAGGTTGGGGGTACTGCATTTGAAGAGCACAGGAGGGGCATTCCCAGATATCGAAGGGTTTCTGAAACCGATCAATTTTATACTTAAACTGAATTTCTGTATTACAGAGGGGACAGCGTGGACGGGTATTTTTTCTCATTATGCCCTACACCTCGCCCACAAAGGTCCAGTGGGCCACTCGATGTTCCAGATCTCCCGGTGCGGCCCTTTCCAGGTATCCAATACGATACTCTTTCAGGTGAGCGGCCAGAAGTGCCTGGACTTCATCCAGTGTAAAAAGACGAATGGCAACGCCTGACATATCAGCATTTTTCTGGAAATGGGTGTCATTGGTGGAGCGCAAGGTGCCTATTACAGAGCCTTGCGGCCGCAACACTCTTTTCGCCTCCTGGAAAATTCGGTTACGCGCAGCTTCCCCATTGTAGTGCAATACGCCCCACATCACCACCACAGAGAGGCTTTGATCGGGTATGGGAAGTTGATATCCATCAGACTCGAAGGAATCGGGTTCAATGAGCGAAAGGGAAGCGCCCGGGTGATGGGTGGCGCTGATTTTGAGTGCCTCTTCACTCACATCGCATCCAAAGATGGGTGAAAAACCAAGATCTTTCATCAGGGATATGTGACGTCCGCTTCCGCAGCCAAAATCCAGAGCGCCCGGGAAAGTTCCGGGGGAGTGGCTCAGGTTCTGTAAATTATCGTGGACCTGGCTCAAGATGCGTACCAGAGCCTCGTCGGGATAGATCTGGGCCGAACGGGGGCGATGGTAGTGCTTTTCCCAGAGCTGAGGATTGGTTGATTTCGTCACCGGTAGCTCACCACAGTCTCATTGGCAATTTCCTGCGACAACTCGTCCAGAGCTGCTCGCATATCTGTTCCCCCCTTGAGAGCAAAAACCCCCAGTCTGTTCAGGTTGCCGCCTCTTGTATTGATTTTTGCACCAGGCTCTTTCAGGTTGCTGGAAAACAGATGTTCCTTCATGGATTTCAGTCTCCGGGGAAATTCAATGGATTGAAGAATGCCTTCCCCGGGCGGTATGTAACGAATTATGGCGCTATCCTTTAAATCATTAGAGAAAAGGGCGTGTGAGACTTCCAGGCCTGCCTGGAGTTTGATCAGTTCCTGGAAGTAGTTTACCTGCTTCAATGCAGGAACCATCACGTCGGCTAGAAATTCGCCACCCACTTCGGGTGCGGCTTCCACAAGATAAAGTCTATCCTGTTTCACTCTGCGTGAATTTCCGAGGATGAACTCTCCAAGGAGCGGAGCAGAATGAATCTCCATTTCTGTGGCAATCTTCTGCATCATATCTACCATTTCAGACTCTTTCTCCGGCTCCAGCCAGGCGGGATATTTATGGGCCAGCTCAGCATAGAGGGGAGGGCGTGATGAGCGCTCTTTTTCTGTAATGAGGATGGGACGAAACTCGCCTCTGACCACCATTCCAAGTATAGTAAACTCTCGCCCGGTCAGAAACTCTTCCACCAGAATGGAGTCATCGTCTTCCTGGTGCTTCTGCAAAAATGCGACCCTTCGATCATTTTCATGGATTAGACCTATACCTTTTTTTCCATGACCCACAGCGGGTCGATAGAGGAGTGGAAGTGGGGCATTGAGCAGCCTCTCCTGATCCGCCCTTTTTCCCCAGGAATAGATGCGTGGGATCCTTACACCGGCCCTGGCAAGGCGCAACTTATAATGCTTTTTGTGCATGAATTGATTGATGCTCCGGGAAGGAGTGCAGGGAAGCTGGAATGCCTCTGCAACAAGGGAGAGATTGCGATTCAAAGCGCCAAAGCTCCGTCCTCCCACTGCGCCTATGATATCCGGTCCAAAGTTCTCCAGAATGGTCTGTACGATTTTGTCAGGGTCATCCAGGCTGCATTGCACTTGAAGGTCCGCCATCTTGAGACCGGGAGCCTTGAGGTTGTGGTCAACTGCGATCACCTTCCAGCCCTGACTTCGGGCAGCCTGAATCAGTGGAATTTGATGAACGCCTGCACCAAGGCAGAGGAAATAGCGCGGATTCTCTAGATCGGCGCGTCGTTTCAATTTAAAAAAATCAAATAGACCCATTGGAAAGAGCTGAACAGGAAAAGTCTTTTCCATCCTGGAGATATTCTCGGTCACTGAGCGAGATGGGTGGAGAAAGATTGATTGCTGACACCTTCCATGCGTTATTTTATTTCCTGGCATCAGGCTGACACCGCATCTTCGAGGAGGAGATCACGAGACATAAAAATGTGAAGAAAAACTGAGATTTTCCGATGAGAGGAGTATGCTCAGAGGGATCTATACAGCTGCCACAGGAATGGAAATGAACC
>JBNLFC010000249.1:0-5898 GCA_050305335.1 Leptospirales bacterium | reverse complement strand
GTTGCATCCCTTGGTGCTGCCGTAAATTTCTATATGCAGAACCGAACCGCCTATAAAGACTACAACGATTCCACGGTCCCGGCCTTGATCTACGTAGCAGTGCCTGGCTTCACCGGCATCCTCGTACGCTCCCTTTACTATGGGCCTTTGCGGGAAAGGGTCAGCACCACAGCAAGAAACACAAAAACTGCGTATATAAGCGCATTTCTCATCTGGACAGGAAGTCTCATCAACGCATATTTCTTTACGCCTTCTACCTCATCTTCCGCGGAAGAGACAGCACTTCACTATGAGCTGCTGGTGGATTCAGAGAAAAGAGCAGATGTGCCAGGCCCAGGGCAATGGCGCCCGGACACATCTATCGCATTTCGCCTGAGCCTCAATTTTTAAATTGCATAGAGCATTTGCCCTATACGGTCATACATAAAGGATTATTTTTTTCTCTGGGTTATGCCAGAAACATACGTTGATAGAAATTTTAAAAAAAATTGACCAAATTATACTATATTTTTCTTGCCACTGGAGAGAGATGCCATACATATTAAAACTATCCCTTTGAATGTATCCGAACTGATACCCGGATCGCCCTGTTGAGGTCCGAACCATGACAAGTGATCAAAATTGTAGATGTACTTCTTCTCTGTATAATTTCATCCGCAAAATTGTGCTAACGCTTTCTGCCCTTGTCCTTTCCATACAATGTGCACACTACAACGTAGGTCCCATAAATCCTTTGCTACTACTCATGACGTTTCCAGATAACCAGTGCATTCTGGTGACAGTGGCCAGCACAAAGGTTGCTTCGGATCTAACCAACTTTCCATTACTGGTGTCCGTCTCATCTAACTCTATGCTTTCTTCTCTGGCTGCTTCCGACGGTTCTGACATCTACTTCACCGATGCCACTGGAACGCAGTTGGATCACCAGGTGGAATACTACGATGGAACTACTGGCCAGCTGATTGCCTGGGTGCGTGTTCCACTGCTATCAGCCTCGTTGGATAACTCCATTTATTTGCGTTATGGAGAAGGATCAACGCCTGCGACTGTCCAGAGCAGCAACGTCTGGGATGCCAATTACCTGGGCGTCTGGCACCTGAACCAGAGTACAGGCGGCTCCAATGCTATTCTGGACTCCACCTCCACTGGCTTTCACGGCACGGACCAGAACGGCATTACCCTGGGCGCCACAGGAAAAATCGGTGCTGCCATTGAGCTGGATGGAAACAATGACTACATTGACCTGGGAAACGCCAATGTTCACAAGGGACGCTCGCCCTTCACTTTTTCGGCCTGGGTGAAGGCCTATACTGCGCCGGGATCCAACGACGATTACGGGATCTGGGACCGACGCACGGCAACCGACCCTGACAGTTTCGGATTCCTCCTGGGTGACTGGGCTACAGCGGATGATACAAGAACGAAAATTTCTTCCAACACAGGAGGGAGCTGGAACAATCACCTTGGCTCCACTCAAAACACATTGAACGTCTGGACCTACCTGGCCGCCTCGTATGACGGAACCAACGTCACCTTTTATCGCAACGGTGCAACAGACGGCAGTGTCGCTTACACTCAACCCAACGATGCCAATAATCTTTCACAGGCCATCGGCAGCGTGGGTGATGGCGCCCGGGGATTCTTCGATGGCCAAATCGATGAACTTCGCCTCTCCGGTGTTGCTCGCTCTGCAGACTGGATCAGCACCTCTTACAGCAACCAGAGCGATCCAGCGTCTTTCGGGACTTTGACGCAATGTCAGACAGGGCTTTTACAGTAGAAGGAACATACCCGGCTCCCTGTTACTGGATCTTACAGATCGTATGGTTGCAAACATTGCCCACATAGAGGTTGGTGCCATCCGTGGTGATGCCATCAGGACCATAGAAGCGAGCCGCAGAGCCGGTAATTCCAGCACTTCCAGCAAGGGTGGTGACTTCACATGCCAGATAGAGATCAGTCCCCTGGATGGCGCCACCCATCTGGATTTTCAGGGTGTAGCTGGCATGGACTACCTCTGAATTCCAACCACTGCTACCATCATGAAGACCCTTGCGATCACAGGCTGATTGCAGAGCGGATCGGCCTTCTGGTTCTAGATGTGCCGTGTATCGCTACATAATCTACCAGCAGAAGATTGAGGATGCCCTTGTGTTTGTTGTAAAACGAGCGTTTTTTTTATGTTTGTAGTTTCCGGGTGAGTTTTCTAAGTCGGGAATCGAGCATTATGGAACATAATGTGATGGGATTCCATTTCTCTTCCCTGAGCGTTGGAGGAGTTCCTCCATCATCCAGACACGTCACCCCCAGATAGAGCAGCATCAGATACACAAAAATATAGCACCGGGAAAAACCCGTAGCATTCGACAACAAAGACAAACGAGCCCAATCATCCTCATGCGGGTAAAAATTCACCCGCACCAGACTTTGACCCTTCATCTGATACTGCTTCTTCCATCTCAGTGAATTCAAAAAACTCAGCTTATAATCCCGCCGGGGATCATTCAGTAAATTTCGTACAAAGTAGGTAATCCCGATCCTGCCAATCTTTTTGTTACGAATGTAACGATAAAAATACTCCTCTGGTATGAGAAGAGTCGATCGTCCGTAGTATGGCCCCGGGATATGATTCTCACGAATTTGTTCCTTCATGCATTGGTAGGGTCGAAAAATCAACGAACAAACCGCAATATTTGTGGAACGCCCATTGAATTTTGAGCGAAACGTGGGCCGATGTCTTCATATCTTCAATCGGATATTTCAACGGGCGAAGACATCGGCGCGATAAAAATGGTATCGCCGTCAGGCTGACTTCACCTCTATTTTCTTCCTCTCCTGGAGTGCCCTTTCACTCTTTGGTAATACAATTTTCAGGACACCCTTGTTGAATCTCGCATCAACTCTGCTCTCATCCACCTCGCATGGAAGCGCAATGGTCCTCTGGAAAAATCCATAGGAGCGTTCAGAACGGTGGTAGTCTTTCCCTTTATCTTCTGACTCACTTCTCTTTTCACCTTTAATGGTAAGAGTGTTTTTGCTCAAAGATACATCCACATCCTTCTCGTCCAGACCTGGCAATTCCGCGCTAATGACGACCTCTTTAGCGTTCTCACTCACATCCACAGTGGGCGAAAATGAGAGAGATCGATCCTTTAGAAAGCCAATTTCTCCGAAGTTGCCGAAGAAGTCGGAGAACATATGATTGACGCGTTTTTCAAAATCGAGAAACGGGTCACCGCTGTCCGGTTTCGCCACATCTTTAACATCTTCTTTCTCACTTTTCCATGGCATTAGATTTTTGATGCTCATTTTGAATACCTCCTTCTTTGAAAGTAATCCATCAGGTGGTTTTCACGGTGATCTTTCTACTGGTGGGCTCTCGTTTTGGCAGCACCAGTTTGAGGACGCCATTTTTCACGCTTGCTTCTATTTTGGCTTCATCCACCTCATCGGTCAGACTGAAAGCCCTCTGGTAATCTCCCACACCATACTCCCTGTGCCTGAGAGTGTAACCTTCCGGTAGACTGTTTTCTACACGGCCATAAATGGTCAGGGTCTTTTTCTCCAGGGTAATATCTATATGATTCTCATCTACGCCGGGCATATCTGCCAGAACCAGAAAACGGTCGTTGAGTTCATAAATATCCACGGCAGGAGTAAAGAGAGGCTTTTCCGATGCTCGTTCCACCTCATGGCCTTCACGGGTCTCATGCCTTTGCAATACGTTAGACTGTTTCATAACACCACCTCTTTTAAATCAGGATGCCTGAATGGCAATTTTTCTCGGCTTTTCCTCTTCCGCCATAGGCAGGGTTACGGAGAGCACGCCCTGCTTGAATCTGGCATCCACAAGATTCGCATCTACTCGAAAAGGAAGGCGAATCGTTCTGGAAAATTTTCCAGACGGCCGCTCACTTCGCAGTATTTTGACTTCCTCTTCTTTCACTTCTACTTTTCGCTCAAAGCTCAGTGTAAGAATATCATCCTGCGCATTGATGCTCAAATCCTCTGGATCTATTCCCGGGATTTCGGCCTGCACCAGAGCCACATGCTCCTTCTGATAAAGGCGAATTTCCGGATAACTCCGGGAGGATTGGAATGCCCGATTCAACCTGCTCTGCAGATCATCTACCTCATCCCATAGAGTACTCCAGTTTCCTGGATCGTTCCAAATCATAATCCACCTCCTGTTAGTCTGGATTCTGCTTTCATTAACTCAGACGCATGAACTGTGCCAGAAAAAGAAGCGATGGAAAGACCATGAAAAAGGGATGCTGGGCGTAACTATATGACAGATTGACAGTAATTTGAGAAAATGGCAGGTAGCGAAGACTTTGCCTGCAGTAAACTTCAAGAACGATCAGTCATCCTCAGATAGCTGAGCGAAATGGGATGGATCCATATAAAGGCGCTTTCGTTCATTGTACTTTGCAGGAATACGCAAAATCATCTGGCGCTCCTCTTCGGTAATTTCACGCACCTCTTTCGCGGGAGTCCCCATGGCTACCATACCCGGCGCCACTTTTTTCCCCGGAGGAAGCAGGCTGCCTGCTGCCAGAATGGAAAACTCACCCAGAGAAGATCCGTCCAGAGCTGTCGCACCTATGCCTGCAAATGCATAGTCCGCAAGCGTGCATCCGTGTAACGTTACCCTGTGCCCCAGACTTACATGATTGCCGATGATCAGCGGGAATTTGCCTTCGGTCACATGAAGCATAGATAGATCCTGAATATTGCACCCTTCTCCAATCCGTATGTAATGTACATCCCCCCGAATTACGCAGCCGAACCAGACACTTGTTCCCCGTCCGATGGCCACGTCTCCCGCTACCACTGCATCGGGAGCAATAAAAACATCTTCGGCAATTTTTGGCTTGAGATTCCCCAGCCTGTATATCATAACTGTAACCTCCTGTGTGCTGCTTCCATCAAATATGTATACCAGAGGGCAATCTCCTGTCGACTTGCCCCTCTGGCGAACACTTTCCTTATAATCATCATAAACGAGGCCTTGCATGAGTTCTGATGTTCCAGATACATCGTCTGAGAATCAAAGAAATGGATGTGACGATAGCCGCCATAATCACCCACCCTACCGGGGAGATTTTCAGGCAGATTGGGAATTTCACAAGTCAGGTGTCCTGGCCCTTTTCCGCAGTCATCCATCCAGCGATGTAGATAATATTGATATTTTTAAAATGCTTCGTCTGAGGCAGACAGAGAATAAAGACGTTCCCCTTCTACTGCTCACAGACGGCATTGGTCCCGCTCCCAATGGAGAGCGAGCTTCCCAACAGTTCATTGAATCTTTTTGCAAAGAAGCTCCATCCATTCTTTCCAGCACAGACCCGCTGGGCCTTACCCTTTTTTTCTCGGGAATATTTGACCGTGCTGCAGAGTCTGTCAGAAAGCTTGCCTCTACGGAAAAACGACCTCTGGGCTGCTCTGCTCTGAGCTGCCTGATTCATGAAGGAACCATGCATTATGCCTGGGCGGGTAACGTAAGACTTTATCTCTTCGGGAATGAGAGCTCTGCGGCAGATAGAGCTATTGTTCCCCCCGGAATTTTGCAGCGAATTCGTTATCGAATGCGAAAGCTGCTGTCACCATCACGAACACGCATCCCCCGGGGGGGGCTGGAAAGGAGCGCGCTCTCTTTTCAAAATGCAAGTCTCACCCGTCTGACCGATGACCATACTTTTGCTTTTCGACTCATGCAGGAAGGCAAGTTAACCGAGCAAGAGATGCTCCATTTTCCCAACCGGAAATTTGTTACGGGAGCCGCAGGTGTCAGAGATGGGCTCAGTTCCGACGCAGGCGCCATTCATGTTTATCCAGGCGATCTGATCCTGGCACTCACTGATGGCATTCACAACGTCTTCACAGGGCATGACTTAC